>JAQVXF010000303.1 GCA_028709355.1 Syntrophomonas sp. | reverse complement strand
GAGCCACTTTCATTCCTCCCCCTATTAGTTTTGTTGTCTGGACAACAACATTCTAACTGAGGAGAGTGATCTTGGCTCACTCTAATTTTCAGGTATCCAATTTACACAATTATACGGACTCAATAAGCGGTCGCTCCCACCGATATGATTATTGGAATGATTACTTAATTACGCCACATTTGTTGCTTATAATATGGTCAATCGCCGGAATGAACATTACAACCCCAAAGGAGCAGTGACATTGAGCACCATCTACGTAGTCGATGACCAGGACAACATCCGGTCGTTAATCAGCCAATATCTACAGAAAGAAGGTTACACGGTAGAGTCATTCAGCAGTGTGGAGGAGCTGGCCCTGAGGCTGGAGACCGGCTATCCAGATATGCTGATCCTGGACATCATGCTGCCGGGACAGGATGGACTTGACTTCTGCCGCCAGCTGCGTCAGAGCAGCGGTATCCCGGTCATCTTCATATCGGCGCGCCGCAAGGCCCTGGACCGGATAACCGGACTGGAGATAGGTGGGGACGATTATCTGGCCAAACCGTTCAGTCCACGCGAGTTGGTAGCCCGAGTAAGATCGGTATTCCGCCGCACCACGGTCCCACCTGACCCTCAGGACTACCTCCTGTCGGGCAATCTTAAGTTGATTCCGGGGGACCGGATAGCACTTATCGCTGGGGAAGAACTGGCCCTATCAGCTAAAGAATATGACCTCCTGGCTCTGCTCGCCCAAAACCCGCAGCGCACTTTCAATCGCCAGGAGCTGCTCGACCGGATCTGGGGTTACGATTATGAAGGCAGCGAACGAGCCGTCGACGATCTGGTCAAGCGCCTGCGGCGCAAGCTCAATGACAATGCTTCGGAAACCAACATCGAGACTATATGGGGGTACGGGTATCGTTTGGATGGTCAAGTGGAAAAGCATATCTACTAAAATATTGATCAGTTACCTGGCTGTGGTAGGCTTCACCTTTTTGGTGACGGCCCTGACCTTCTACCCGATAATGGCAGGGGTTCTACAGAAGCGCGCCGAGATCGGGCTGGAGAAACAAGCCTGGCAGATCGCTCATAACATCAGCCTGGGGGCCCAATACCCCGAAAAATTCGAATTACCATTGACGGTCCTATTGCTGGGGCGCACGGTGGAGACCGATTTCGTTTGGGCCAGCCCCCAGGATGTTATTATCTACAGCACTGACCAATTGCTGTTTCCGACAGGCCGGTTGCTTGATCGGCGACCAGTTGAACTGCGCCCGGACCGGCCTTACGACCGCAGCCAAGCCAATATCTTCGAGACTGAGCACTACCTGACCGCAGAAGTGCCAGAAAGCATCGGGGGCACCGTGCTGACTTATGTGTCTTTGGCCACTCTGCAAGCGCTGCAACAGGAAATACTGTTCACCGTCTTTGGCAGCCTGGTCGCCGCACTTGCGGTTGCCCTGCTGATCGCCTTCTTCCTCATCCGCCATCTGGTCAGGCCGCTGCGCGCCTTGGAAGATTTTGCCCAAGCAGTCGGCAACCGACAGTTTGACCGCCGCTTGGAAGTCAGTTCCGATCATGAACTGTCCCAATTGGCCACGGCGTTTAACCAGATGTCGGACCAACTCCAGGGTTATGATGAGAGTATGCGGAGCTTTTTCCAAAACGCTTCCCATGAACTGAAGACGCCCTTGATGAGCATAAACGGCTATGCTGAGGGCATCCGGGATGGTGTTTTCACCGGTGCCGAACTGGACAAGGCCCTCGACGTCATCCAGACCGAGAGTCAACGCCTGCGCAATGTAGTGGAAAACATAATCGACATGACCATATTGGACCAGCCTCATAGCCCCTATTTCCTGCCCCACAATCTCGACTACATAATGGACTCGGTCCTTTATAGTGTAGGGGGTTATGCCCTGGAGCGGGGGGTGGAAGTCGAGACTGATATTCCCTCACAAACACTGGTGATCGGGGATTGGGATCATTTGCACAGCGCTCTGGTCAACCTGCTTTCCAACGGTATCCGTCATGCCCACAGGCGGGTCACAGTCCGGGCCACTTTGTTAGAGGGAGGGAACCGGGCCAAGATAGAGGTGGCGGACGACGGGGCCGGCTTCACCAAAAACGACCTGCTCCACGCCTTCGACCATTTCTATAGCGGGGCTCCCTCCGGTTCTGGATTGGGGCTGACCATAGCCCGCAAGATCGTGCAGGAGCATGGTGGTACTATAACCATCCACAATGCCGCCTCAGGTGGGGCGGTGGTCGAAGTGGTGCTGCGGGCAGTTCCCAAATTATGATTCCTCGACCAGCACGGCCGGCATTACCCAACCTATATAACAGAAGCAAGCACCCCTGCTGCAGGGAGCGAATTGTATAGTACCAGGATGCCATTTAGGTGACCTACTCGGCTACAGAATCCCTGGTATGCAAAAAGACGATTTCAGGTGGTAGACTATGCGCTCAACATAATAGCCTTAGGACTCGCCAGTTTGGCAGTAGGGCAACTATTTGGAGACAGAATCCGGCACTGGGCTT
>JAQVXF010000302.1 GCA_028709355.1 Syntrophomonas sp. | reverse complement strand
CCCACGATGTCACCTAACAGCAGTTTGGTTGCCAGGGGGAACCGCTCGCGGGTGAGAGTCTCCCCCCGGTTATCGATCATGGTGATGTCATAGCCCAGGATGGAGGCGAAGCGATACAGATGCCAGGCCACATTGCCGGAACCGACGATAATCAAAGGGTCCCCTTTCATGTTTATCTCCATGCATAACTCCCCCTAAGATTTAGATGTTTCTAATACCCGCGGCGCCGCCCTGGTCTGGGCTAGGTCACCTGCCAAAACAGAAAAGCGATCTTGGCCTGAGTTTCATCGCGGATAAGTCCGTTGACGGCGATGCTGCGCAGGTAGTCGAACACCTGCCCGGTGTATTTGTCGATGTATTGCTGTTCATCTTTTAATGGTCCCAGATGTCCGGCGAAATGCACGGCCGTCTCCTCATCGAGGGGCCACTCCACCAGGGCTTCGCTATCATAATAGGACAGGTTGGGGTAATAACCGGCTTGCAGAAGTTGATCAACCGACCTGCCTATCGAGTTCTTGCCCCATTCCGCATCATAAGGATGTCCCAGGATGTTCAGATAGACGTCATTTTTCAGGCTGCTGAAGCGGCGAGCGAAATGGCAGGTGAAACACCAGTTGCGGCTGGCCCGGGACATCTTGAGCAAGCCATCGTCACTGCTGATCCCCGGACAGAGTGAGGCGAATACCAGGTCATAAGCCTTTTCCAGACCATGCTGGCCCAAATCGATATCCTGCCAGGGCATGTCGATGAAATCCACGTTGGCCAAACTGCTGCGCTCCACGTTTTGGCGGGCGTATTCCAGCATCTTGCCGGATATGTCCAAGCCGGTCACCCGCTTAGCCTTTTGAGCAAAACGCACCGCAAACATCCCCAACCCGCAGCCTATATCCAATACCTCCGAATCGTTGTTATACAACTGGTGGCTGCGCAGGAAATCATCGGTGTAGCGGTAGCGGGCCTCGTTCTGCTGCCGGGCGGCCTCGTCCTCAGAGTCCCGGGCGGCCCACTTGGCCGAGCGGGCGTCCCACAATTCCTTGGTGTGCACCTCCACATTATCCATGTCTTTTTCCATGTCCATCACCTTATCCTAATAATTATGCACCTTTGCTTACGATAAGCATCTGGGCCGATTTGCCGAAGAAGTGATAACCGGAGCCTGCTTCACTGATGATATCCAACAACTCGTCCGGCTGGGTCACCAGAATTCCGCCCAAAGAGGTCACCCCCCGGGCAAAGAAAGCGTCGGGCAACATGCTGATGGTGGGACCAGTCACTACTATCTCCGCCCCCGGTTTGGCCAGAGACAGCAGCCCCTGGAGGGTGTCGTTGATGATGGTGGTGCCGGTGATAACCATCAGGTCGGCCTCCGGGACGAATTCGGGGGCCCGGCTGGCCTCGGCAAAGTAGGGCATCTCATGGGGCTTCAGGGTCAAGGGATCCAGTTCCAGGATCTTGAAATCAGCCTCAGCCTCGATAAGCTTCCTTATCACCGGGACCAGGGCTCCTACCACTACCGCCTTACCACCTTTGGTAATCTTCAGTTCGTCGAATGAGTCCTTGCCCAGTTCGAACTTATAATCCTTGTTCGGCATCAGATCCCAGCAGGCCGCGCTCAAGGCATTGAGGGTGGCTATGCCCAGGGCTTTCTTCAAAACGTTGTCCCGGAAAATATCGTCCAAACAAGCCTTCACACTGCGGCCCGCCAATTTGCCCGACAGGGGCATAGCTTTGGCGGAACTGGGACAGCAGACCGCCTCGGGGATCTCCTTAATAGGGGTGAAGCAGAGTCCACCATGGCCATCACTGAGTTTTACCCCGGTGAAAAACAGCCCCAGCGCCGCCCGCGCCACCGTCAACTGGTCCATCCTGTCGCCCAGGATAGCCCGCACATGCTCGATAGTCTCTGCCAAAATGGCATTATTCGGTGTGGTGATATCCGGTATGGTTATATTCATCCCAATACCTTCCCTTCTAAATCGCAATTGTTTTGGGGACTCATCCGCTCGCCCCAGCAGAGGCCTGAGCGACTCTGCCAATAAGCAACGGGATTCTCCGACTACAGCTGGGGCAGTCAGGGCCAGCTAGGTTCGAACCGGTGAAGCGGGCCCCGCAGGAACTGACACACAGACGCTCGATGAGAACCTCGCCACAGTCAGGGCAGACCGTATCCACCCAGGTGGAGCCGATAAAATTGCCGAAGTATATGAATGGCAGTTTCTTGCGGGTCTCCTCCACCAATTGCGCGGTTTTGTCCACATCCGGGGGTATGGCGGTGCTCATCTGGTGCTTGGGCAGCAGTCGGAATACATGCCAGGCCATCTGGGGATCGATAGCCGCCAGAAAATCGACGATGGCGGGTATCTCATCCTCGTTTTGACCTTGTACGATAGGGGTAGTGACCTCTACATGTGCCCGCCGGGCCAGGTATGCGATATTACGCATCACCACCGCGGCCGATCTGAGACCGGTATTCTCCTGGAGAAACCGGTCGGACATTGATTTCAGGCTAATATTGAAGATGTCC
>JAQVXF010000301.1 GCA_028709355.1 Syntrophomonas sp. | reverse complement strand
TTCTGGCTTCCATCTGCTGGGCATCGACTATCTGCTTGCCCCGGCCTGCAGGCACCACCCGAACCCGTGGAGTATTGTTGTCCTCAGGATTGGCATAGACCAACACATCCTGAAGCTCTTCCACAGGAAGAAGCTCGCTCATGGCCTTGCCCAGCATGGATTTGCCCGTTCCCGGCGATCCTATGAGCATGACATGTCGTCTCTGACGTGCTGCCTTTTTTATCACTTCTACTGCATCATCCTGGCCGATCACCTGATCTACAAGATTCTCAGGCACGGTTATGCTGCTGGTATCACTAAAATCGATATCCCCAAGCAGCTTACTTTGCTCGTCATCAGAGGTCAATTTTTCTGCCCTCATATCATATTTAAATCCTTCTTGACTATATATCTGGTGCTTTGCATCCATGCTTTTCGGGTCCTCTAGGCTTTGAACTCACAGATCATCTTCTGGTACTCTTCAAGCATTTCTTTGGATAGATGGGGTCTGACCAGATTCAAAACTTCCTGGAAATGCTCGCGAGAAACCATTATTCGATCGATGATCAATTCCTCTCTTCTCGTATCCGGTCGGATGTGCTCTCTCAAAGCCAGCATTCCCGCCTCATGGCAGAGCATCTCCAGGTCCGCACCGGAAAAGCCCTCGGTCAATTCGGCCAGCCACTGCGGCGACACCCCGGAGCAGGCCATTTTAGAGAGGAATATCTCCAGTATCCTCGCCCTTGCTTTGATATCCGGCATGGGAATATAAATCAAACGATCGAATCTTCCCGGTCGGAGCATGGAGCTGTCCAGGAGGTCCGGCCGGTTGGTGGCGGCCACCACCACCACATCCTTGAGCTGCACCAGGCCGTCCATCTCGGTCAGAAACTGGCTGACCACCCTCTCCGTGGCATGGGAATCCGATCCGCTTCCCCTGCCAGGTAGCAGAGAATCGATCTCATCGAAGAATATCAGGGCCGGCGCCGCCTGGCGGGCTTTGCGGAAGACCTCCCGCACCGCCCTCTCCGATTCCCCTACCCACTTGCTCAGAAGCTCAGGGCCCTTAACGCTGATGAAATTGATGTTGCTCTCCGTGGCCAGAGCTCTCACCAGGAGGGTCTTGCCAGTTCCTGGCAGGCCATAGAGCAGTATGCCCCGCGGGGGCCGGATGCCGACAGCAGAGAATGCCTCCGGATATTTGAGCGGCCAGTCCACGGCCTCGATCAGGGCATTCTTGGCTCCCTCAAGGCCACCCACCTCATCCCAGTGCACCTCGGCCACCTCCACGAAGACCTCTCTCATGGCCGAGGGCTCAATCTTCTTCATGGCCTCGGAGAAGTCCTCTTTGGTGACCAGAAGACCCTCCACCACCTCCGCCGGTATGTCCTCTTTTATATCCAGGTCCGGCAGAGCCCTCTCCAGGGTGCGCATGGCCGCCTCTTTGCAGAGGGCGTAGAGGTCCGCTCCCACGAAGCCGTGGGTGGCATCGGCCACCTCCTTAAGGTCTAAAGACTCATCCAGGGGCATGCCCCGGGTATGAACATACAATACCTCCAGCCGGCCGTTCTTATTGGGAATGCCGATCTCAATCTCCCGGTCGAAGCGCCCTCCCCGGCGGATGGCGGGGTCGAGGGCATTGGGCCGATTGGTGGCAGCGATCACTATCACCTCGCCCCTTGAGGACAGGCCGTCCATGAGGGAGAGAAGCTGAGCCACCACTCTGCGCTCCAGGTCCCCGGATACCTCCTCTCTTTTAGGGGCGATGGAGTCGATCTCGTCTATAAATATGATGGAGGGAGCGGTCTTGGCTGCCTCATCAAAAATCTGGCGCAGCCGCTGCTCGCTCTCGCCATAGAATTTGGAGACTATCTCCGGTCCGGAGATGGAAATGAAGTTGGCATCGGTCTCTCCGGCCACAGCCCTGGCGATGAGCGTCTTTCCCGTGCCGGGAGGGCCGTAGAGCAAAACCCCGCGAGGGGGATTGATGCCCAGGCGGGAGAACAGCTCAGGATGGCGAAGAGGCACCTCGATCATCTCCCGGATCTCTCTGATCTCCCTGCCCAGGCCCCCGATGTCCTCGTAGGAGATTTCCCTCACATGCAGCGCCAGCTCCTCCAGGGTCTCACGGGTGATGCTGATTATGGTCTCCGGCGTGACCAGCACCGCTCCGCCGGGCATGGTGCTGACCACAGCCAGGTTGAGGCTGCTGTTGATCATCTCCACCCGCAGCATCTCTCCTTTGACCACAGCCCTTCCCTGCAGCATGCGCAGGAGATAGGCCGGCCCTCCCATGAGCCGGATGGGCCGGGTGGGGGCGACCACAATCTTCCTAGCCGGCCTGGCCTGGGCCCGGGAGACGGCCACCTTGCTGTCTATGCCCGCCCCCAGGTTGGCCCTGGTGTTGCCATCGATTCTGATAAGATCCTCGGAATCCTCAGGGTTTCCCGGCCAGGCTATGGCATAGAGCTTATCCTTTCCCTTGATCTCCACCACGCCGCCATTTTCCAGAGAGAGAGAGGCCATGGCTGCCGCTCCAATCCTGGCC
>JAQVXF010000300.1 GCA_028709355.1 Syntrophomonas sp. | reverse complement strand
CCCTGGTGATGACCCGCCCTTCCATGTACCTTTGCAGGTAGGCCTCCGCTCCGGTTATGCGCAATGGGACCGTAGGCGCAAAGACCACCGACTCCGCCGGCGCGGCCTGAATCAGCTTCACCGGCACCTTATCGTCAATGCTCGCCCCGGCGTTGCGGCGGGTGTTGCCGTCCAGGCGCACCACTCCTGTTCCCGTGTCCTCGGGATAGCCGGGCCAGAGCAATGCGGCCGTCTTCTTCTTACCCCCGATGCTGACTGCATCTCCCGCCTGCCAGCCCATCTGGCTGAATACGGCCGGATCTATGCGGGCTATGCCCCGCCCCACATCGGTGGGACGGGCTTCAATGACTTTGAGCGTAATCTCTGCTGACATTAAATCCTCCAATACCCAATTTCCAAGTCAGGGTTAAGCCATCTTGTCTGTACATCTCTACGAACTTCATCTCTTGCTGCTGCCACTTTCGGCATATTCTCTCAGATGCACTTGACTGCTGATATCTGATTTATGCTCTGCGAATCTCATGAACTTCATAATACTAACTCTTAGTTAGTAACGTATCGTATTTAAATCTTTCCCGTGAAATGGCCTTGCACTTGGAGGTTCTGGAAATTGAGCTGGAAGTCCGCAAGCAGAGTGCCTCATTCTGGGCAGCTGATGCCAAAGCCCTTCACGCTTCTCCCTTCCAGCGCCGGTAGAGATCGTTCTCCACCCCCAGAAGGTCGAGAACTCTTCCCACCAGCACGTCCACCAGATCATCCAGGCTTTCTGGCCGGGAGTAGAAGGCTGGGCAGGCCGGAAGGATGATTGCTCCAGCCTCTGCTAGCGTCGCCATATTGCGAATCTGAACCAAACTCAAGGGCGTTTCCCTGGGCACCATTATCAGCCTCCTCTTCTCCTTGAGGCAGACGTCTGCGGCCCGGGCGATGAGGGTGTCCGATGAGCCACAGGCCACGGCGGAGAGGCTTCCCATGCTGCATGGTATGATGACCATGGCATCGAATAGATGGGAGCCGCTGGCTATGGAAGCTGCGAAGTCGCGGGGCTGGTAGACATGGTCGGCTACAGCCACCACCTCGCCTAATTTAAGATCGGTTTCGATTTCAATTATCTTGGCCGCCGAATCGGTTATCACCAGATGGGTGATGCAGCCCTTCTCTCGCAGAACCTCGAGAAGCCTGATGCCGTAATGAACTCCCGATGCCCCGCTTATGCCCACAACGATCTCCATTTAGAATCCCTCATTCCCAATCTTAAATTAAAAATCCTTTTGAATTATTGCTATTAATCCTAATTATATCAAGCCCTCTCGCGCCGGGCTTCTCTCTCGTCTCCTGTAATGCAGGCAAGGATCCTCGGCCTCTCGCCGTTTATTTCAAGCAGATAAATCGCATCAAAATCAATCCTTTCGCGCTCGCCATCTCTCTTCCTGTATTGGGACTGCCAGCGAACCCTGGCCAGGGCATGGAACCGGTCTAGAGTAGTGACGGCAATCTCCGACACATTCATGCTCTTGGTGCCTATGCTTCTGTAAAACTGCAAGCCCTTCAAGATCTGCGACTCCAGCTCTTCATCATTTTTTCCCCAGGCCACACCTGCCGTATGGGCAATGAAACAATCGCTGAAGCACTGCGCCTTCTCCTTGTCATCGATCTCTGATCACTCCTTTATGGCTTTAGTGAAGCCTTCTGATATCCCCCCAAGAGCTCTTCTATCTTTTCACTCACTATCCTGCACCCCCTCCAATCGCAGCCTGAGAAGGAACTCACGGAAAACCTCTTCATCCAGCCCATCAGGCAGACTGCTTGCCTCGCAGGCATAGTCCAGCTCACTCATCTTTTCCCTGACCTCCTCGGCTCCTGGTGTATGCAAGACCGGTGCAAAGACAATCCTGCCCTGCCTGAGGAGCCTTATACCGAAATTGATGGTCCGAAGTGCCGTCCTGCGGCCTTTTCCCGCCTCAGCAGGCTTATCCTCGGACTTCATCTGGCTTTGTGCCATTCCCTTTATGGAGCGATAGCTCTCCCGGCATAAATTGTCCTTGACCAGGGCTGACAGCTCCTCCTGAATAATAGAGGGCTTTACCACCAGCGGGCTGGAGGCATACCATATGGCATTGATGTTTCCTTTGATCAACTGGTTTATGAGGTGGCCGATCTCCCAGCCCATAGTATCATAAATCACTCCCCTGCCGGGAGCGATCTGCTGGCGGATGGTGGGAGAGATCCTCTGGCCTCTCAAGATGGATCTGGTGTGGGCGGCATATACCGCTACCAGGTCGATGTCGCTCTCCCTGTTTTGCATGCCCCACATATGAGATCCGACACAGCTAATATACAGGGCTCTCATCCCCATGCTTCGGACCTGCCCTTCCATCAAATCTGCTAGGTCTTCAATCATGATCCGTCTTCTCTAGACCAGGCAACGTCCCGTCCACCAGCAGCGGAAGGGTGATGGTGGCATCCCCGTAAACGGTGACATATCTGGCCTTGTCCGAGATCTTGCCCCAGGAGACCGCCTCGGAGAGGGGAGCAC
>JAQVXF010000299.1 GCA_028709355.1 Syntrophomonas sp. | reverse complement strand
TCCCATCCATTATGTTCCTGCGGCAGAAGGGACAGGTTGAGGCAATGACCTCAGCAGAGACCTCTTCGCCATCCCTGACTCTGGCCTTGGCACAATCCAGGGCCAGATCGGGAATGCCGGCCTTGACGCCGCCACCAGCTCCGCAGCATCTTTGCAGGGCTCTATTGCGCACCATGTCCCTAAACTTGATTCCTGGAATGGATTGTACGCAGTCGCGAGGGGATTCAAAGGACCAGTCTTTTCCTTTAAGGTGCATCAGATGCCTGCCGTTGTGACACGGATCGTGATATGTAACTGCATAGTTGAGGGGGATCTTATATTTTATATCCCCTTTTCTTATGCTATCTCTCAGGAACACTGAGAGGGGCATGGTCTCGTAGGGGATGTATCCCTCATACCATAACGGCCAATCCACAGCAGCATTTCTAAGGCAGCCGGCACAGGCGAAGAGCACCTTCTTGGCTCCTGCATCCTTGAGTGCGTCTACATTATGAACCGCATGCTCGGCCATGACATCTCTCTGGCCAGTCCTGACCATAGCAGAAGCACAGCACCATTCATCCTTTCCCAGCATGGCGAAGGGCACGCCCAGACTGTCCAAAATCCTGACGGTAGCAACTCCCAGTGCCTGCTGGCGGTAGGCAGCAGTGCATCCTGCGAAGTAAACGATATCTCCCGACTCCTGAACCTTGACATCCTTGGGAACCCAGCAGAGCCTGTCCTCCTGCTTGGCCATATAGGGATTCCTATCGGCTTTAACCAGCTTGGGAAACATATTCTGTTTTCCAACCGGACCATCGCCCCGAGCAACAAGGTTGGGGCGCATAGCCTCCCAAAGCTCCACCGTCCTGATTCCTGCCTCGCAGACCGTGCCGCATACGCCGCAGGTGGTGCAGCTGTAGGTGTCCTCGGTAAAGACCTTCATCTCGTCATCATTTAGGGGCTTGGCTCCGAAGATCTTGGCCCTCAGGCTGTGGCTCTTGGCCATAAGCTCTCTCCACCGGGCATTCTTGTACATGGGGGTGATTCCGGGACGGTCCGGCCTCACGGCGAAGGTGGGGCACCACTTCATGCACTCCTGGCAGCGGTTGCAGCCGTCAACCTCCATAAGCTGGGTGGACAGCATAAAGCCCGACATCAAGGGCTTGGAATTCTTTTGATCAGCCATTGTCACTCTCCTCCTCTATTGGCGATCAGGGTCATGGGTGTGGCTATGACGTGGATGTACTTGCTCCAGGGCAAGATCAGGGCAAACAGACCGATGGCCAGCACGGTATGAATCAGGGCGAAGTGGGGGGCATAGATGGGATACTCAAAGAGATTCCCGATGAGGAACGAATTGCCGCGCATCCACTCGGCATAAAATCCGGTTATGGTGATGAGGAAAACCGCACCGATCAAGAAGGCATCATAGGCGGTGGTGTTATCCCGGACGAACTTGAGGAAGATCCTCCTGGACACAGCAATGGTGGCGCCGATGAGCAGCAGGTAGCCGAATACATCGAAAGGCAGGCCCAGCATCTCTTTTACCATCTCCGCCTCGTGGGCCAGCCCGGCCAGATTGAAGTGCTCGATGATATCCAGGAAAAGAGCGAATCCCGACATGGCTGCCAGTGCCAGAAATCCATAGAACATGGACATGTGCATAACCCAGCGAACCGGGCTTCTGGCTAAAGTTCTCCTCAGCAAAAGAACATCAAGCACAACCGTTCTCAGAAATACCCATAAGCCGTCTTTAAATGCCTCATGAACCCAGGTTGCCAGAAAAAGCCAGAAGCTATTGCGCAACTGGTCATGGTAGCCGGTGGATCCGAGACCCCATTTCTTAAAGTTGAAATATATACCATATATCCAAACAGCCAGAATAATAACTGTCAGGAGTATCACAAGATTAAAGGTGAGGCCCAACGTGTAGAACGCCATCTCATTTCCTCCTTTTTATATTTGTTTTTAAATCGGGCGATACGACCATCATTCGTGACCAACTTAGCTGAAACTAATACTTAAATATTCCCTCACCGCCACCGCAAATTGCACCTTTGCCTGCCAGGCAGCATGCTAAAACAGAGGATTTCTGGCCAACCAGTCTCTGCTATTCTGCATTGCATTGCTTTGCTCGAAGAGCTGAGCCGGAGATGTATTGGCAGAAGAGTGATAAGAGGCCGTTTCTCACCTGTATGAGCATGGCCCAGGGAAATGCACCCATCCAGAGACGGCATTAGCCATGCGGGAGGATATTAAATCTATAATAAATATAGGGCCCGCAAGCGCGAGACGCGTCTTCGGGCCATTGGCATTCTTTAAAGGATCTTAGGCTTTTTCTTCTGGGGCAACTGGGGGCCGGGCTCTGGGCCTGGAGAAGGCGATCCCAATCCCAGTCCCAAATCGGTGCAGATGCACGCGGCATCCTTAAAGGCACATTCCAGATCCGATCTCAGCAAGCTGTCCTCCATATATGAAGCAGTCTAACCATTCGCTCTATTGCATCTCTTGCCCTCATATGCCATATGTTCTTCGGCATCAGACGATTCTATATA
>JAQVXF010000023.1 GCA_028709355.1 Syntrophomonas sp. | reverse complement strand
CCCATTGGGATCTAGACGTGCTCATTTAATTTGCATAACCCGACCTCGGTATCTATAATGGTAAAAAAAGGAGGGTGAGTCTATGTCCAAATCCCACCGGGTTCTGCTCCCCCAATTGTTGGTGCTAATCCTGCTATTGGCCCTTACCCTGACCGGCTGCGCCCAGCAACCCGCTCCGGCGCCGACTCCAGCACCAGCGCCGACCACCACTGAAAGCTCCACCGGATCCCCAGCCACTCCCACCACTTCCCCTGCTCCGGTAGTGACTTACGGGGCCAAGAGTGCCGCCCTCAAGATCAATTGGACCCTGGAAGAGATGCTGCAGTATGCCATCGAAGACGAATATATGGCCCGGGGCGAATACCGCTACGTGATAACCACCTTCGGCAGCCAGAATCCCTTCGTCAACATCGTCGCTGCGGAAGAGACTCATATCAATGCCCTCAAAGGGCTCTACACTGCCCGCAATATGCCGGTCCCAGCGGACAATTCGGCCCAATTCCTGATCAAGCCGGCTAATATCAAAGATTCCCTGTCCCTGGGTGTGGAAGCAGAGATCGCCAACATCAATATGTACAAGAACTTCTTGAACAGCCCCAATCTGCCTGATGATGTCAAAACAGTCTTCATCCAGTTGAAAGCTGGTTCGGAGAGCCATCTCAATGCCTTTCAAAACGGCCTGTCCCGGTATTAAGGAAAACTGACCATACAAGGAGGGATTGTATTGACCACTGATGTCGATAAATCTAAACTCGCAGCAACCAAACCCAAGAAGAAGAAAAAAGCCCGCCCTTGGTACCGGACAGCAGTGCAGATATTCTTCTTTACCCTGGTGGCCCTGATAACCTTGAATGAAGCCCTGGTGGAGTTGGGAAGACAAACCATCCCCTTCCTGGCCACTGCTTCTTTGCACGCCATCTGCCCTTTCGGCGGTGTGGTGTCTATCTATGAGTTCGTCACCGCTGGTCGATACGCCCAAAAGGTGCATTCCTCCTCATTCATCCTGATGTGGGCGGCTTTCATCCTGGCGGTCGGTTTCGGACCGCTGATCTGCGGCTGGGTCTGCCCGCTGGGCAGCTTCCAGCAATGGATAGCCAAGTTGGGCCGCAAATTCCAGGGCAAAAAATACAATCACCTGATCCCGGCGCAGGTAGATCGCCCCCTGCGCTATACCCGCTACCTGGTCCTGGCGGTGGTCATCTTCTTTACCGCTTCTACCCGCAAACTGGTCTTCCAGGACTACGATCCTTATTTCGCCCTGTTCAACTTCTGGTCCAGTGAAATAGCCTGGACCGCGCTGCTCATCCTGGGAGTAACCATCGTGGCATCCGCCTGGGTGGAGAGGCCCTGGTGCAAGTACCTCTGTCCCTATGGCGCAGTGCTGGGCTTATTCAACCTGTTTCGCATCTTCCGCATCCGGCGGGAGGAGTCCACCTGTATCAACTGCAAACTATGCGACCGCAATTGCCC
This sequence comes from Syntrophomonas sp., assembly GCA_028709355.1. Classification (GTDB taxonomy): domain Bacteria; phylum Bacillota; class Syntrophomonadia; order Syntrophomonadales; family Syntrophomonadaceae; genus PHAA01. The sequence continues at coordinate 9,031 of JAQVXF010000023.1, read as the reverse complement.
CATGAACATCACCATCTCCACCGCCACTGCAGTCAAGGACCACCAGTGCATCGCCTGCATGAACTGCACCTCGGAGCAATTCTGCCCGGTGGCCGACACGGTTGATTTCACCACTCGGCGCGATGCCGGCACCATGCCGGCTACTGAGAGCACTAGCAAGGAGGAGGTGTAGACATGAAAGCAAAATCTGCAGCGGTAGCTATATTTGTCCTGGTGGTAATCTTCGGCAGTGTAACCTACACCTCCATCACCGGACAATGGCAGACCAAAACCAGCAAAGTCCCGACTACCTATACCGAAGGGACCACCACCGGCCAGTATGATCCCGCCGATATCCGCGGTTCCTACACGTTGGCCGACATCGAGAAATCCTTCGGTATCCCGGCCGATGAGCTAGCCACCGCCTTTGGCATCAAGGACCGCGACAATGCGGCTGTCCAGGTCAAGGAGATGGAAACCATCTACGCCGCCCTGGCAGCCGAAGGGAAAGAAGTCGGGACCAATTCGGTCCGGGTCTTCGTAGCTCTCTACAAGGGATTGCCCATGGACTTGACCGACACCACTTACCTGCCCCGGCCGGCGGTTGAGATCCTCAAAACCAAGGCTACCTTGAACCAGGAACAGCTGGATTTCCTGGATAAGCACACCGTGGATATCCCTTGATCAAATCCGGATCCGGAGAGCACATAACAAATTCGATAAAATTCAAGAGAACGAGGAGATCTGCCCCCGGCAGATCTCCTCTGCCTTTGCGCCATGCTGCCAGCGTAAGTTGAGAAGCCCCGCCGGGATGTGCTAAGATGAAAGCAAAGAATAGCCTATTGACCGTCAAAGCAATCCGTAAAATCAGATTGCGGGAAGATTCCACCTGTTAACGTCGTTGCAGCATTGAAGGCATTTCTTCCGGGATAAGTCGATCTGCTTTTGTGGGTAGCCTGTTACAGGTCTACCCATACGTTTTCCTAACCAGCGAGTTAAGGAATGGGAGTAATCATGAAAGGGGGCAAAATGCGAGGAGCCCGGCTCCGCCGCAGACACCATACCCAACTGCTCCAGCCAACAGGCGAGAACTGCATTAGCTCCGATTGAGGGTGTTGTTTGGTTATCAGCTGCGAAAGAGATAGGAGGGATGCATGTGTTGACCAGAATCAAGCCATTGCGGCTTAGCATAGCCCTGATGTTGACCTTGATCTTCTTGGCCCCGGCATTCATGATGCCGGCTACCGCGGCCGCGGCCGCTCCAGCCGTTACTGCCCTGCCGGCTACCGACATCGAGGATGAGTCAGCCACCTTGAATGGACGCCTGACCTCCGACGGCGATTACGATGTGGTCGAATACGGCTTTTACTATGACGACTCTTCTACTGTGAGCACTACCGATGATAAAGAGATCGCCGGCACAAGTGACCTGGAGGATGAGGAGTCCTTTGAAGCCATCATAGTGGGCCTGGAAGCAGACACCCGCTATTATTTCAGAGCTTACATCATCTACGAAGACAGTCGCGACAACCGCCGTTTGTTGCTTTCCACCAATTCCCGCGCCTTCACTACCAGCGACAGCTCCGCCGCTGCCGTCCCGGCGGTTACAGCTCTGGCCGCGACTGATATCGAAGAGGAGGCGGCTACCCTTAATGGCCGCCTGACTGCAGATGGCGATTATGATGTGGTCGAATACGGCTTTTATTATGACGATTCTTCCTCGGTTACTGCCTCCGACGACAAAGAGATCGCCGGAACCGGTGACCTGGAGGATGAGGAGACCTTCGACGCCACCATCGACAACCTGGACCCTGATACCCGCTATTACTTTAGGGCCTACATCATCTATGAGGACAGTTCCGACGATGCCCGCACGGTACTATCCACCAATAGCCGCTACTTCGACACCGGCGACAGCGGTATCGAGGACCGGCCCGAGGTGACCACCGACGCCGCCACCGACATAACTGCCCGCAGCGCCCGGTTGAATGGAGAAATAGAGTCCAGCGGCATCTCTGATATTACCGAATACGGTTTCTACTATGGCACCAGTTCCTCCACCTCCACCAAGAAAAGGGTGGGCAGCCGCATCGATGAGGGGGATGACTTCGACTACCGCCTGACCGGGCTGAGGTCGGATACCCGTTATTATTTCAAAGCCTATGCTCGCAATTCGGAGGGCATCTCTTATGGCAGCGTGCGAAGCTTCTTCACTGAGGAAGGGGAGGAGCGACCCTCGGTCAGCACCAAGGCGCCGACCACCAGCGGAAGCACCGCCACCCTATATGGGGTAGTCACTGCCGAGGGCGACTCCAACATCGAATCTTACGGATTCTATTACGGCACCAGCAGCAATCCCACCATCAGGATCAAGGTGGGCAGCAGTATCGATGAAGACGATACATTCAATTACCGTTTGACCAGTCTGGCCCCGGGCACCTATTACGTCAAAGCCTATGCCGTCAATGACGACGGGACCGCTTACGGCACCGTGCGCCAATTCCGGATCGCCGGCTTCGCCGCTCCCAGCCTGTTCTGGATCGGTTCCCCTTTGTACAGCATCAACGGGGTATACCAAACTGGTGAAGCCGCCCCTTATATCAAGAACAGCCGCACCTACCTGCCCATCAAGCCGGTGGGCAATTCTATCGGCATCTCCGACTCGGCCATCACCTGGAATGCCGTTAACCGGAATGTGACCTTGACCAAAGGTAACACCACGGTTCGACTGCAGATTGGCAGCCCCATCATGTACGTCAACGGGGTTGCAGTGATGATGGATACCGCTCCGGAAATCAGTAATTCCCGGGCGTGTCTCCCCATCGCCCATGTGGTCAAAGTGTTTGGTTACACCGCTTACTGGGATGGCAGCGCCCGCAGCGTCACCATAAGGTAATATGGGATCGCATCAGGGATGAGCGAGGCTGACATAGAGATTAAGGATCTATGGTCTCAACATTAACACCTTAGATGGTACCAAGGGCAAAACCTTCCCCAGGGACTTGACTGGACATATCCGACTGGCCGCTGGGAACTGCATTCAGGACCAAATATGCGCGCCGACCTAACTAAACAGTAGGAGGGCTGGACGATAATCCAGCCCTCTCTTATATGTTTTGTTGCTGACCAGACTAGCTGGAGAGATCAATGGTGAGGTGCTCGGTGACTTGCATCGAGGCATCCGGCAACAGCCGGGCGTCGATCCCCACCTCCCGCAGGGCCAGCGAGCGAGCCCATGCCTCCCCTGGAAAAGCAGTCAGATTCAAGAACATGCCCAAATACGCGCCCAGGCATACTATCAGCAGATGGCGAGGCCTGCCTCGCTTTTCCATTCCAACCGCTCCTTAAAAATCGACCTGCACCCGCTGCCGCGCTTCAGCTTCTCCGGCAACGCTAAAATAGTCCACGGGCTTGAATCCGAAAGGTCCCGCCACCAGGTTCTCCGGGAAGACCTCCAGCTTGGTGTTGTAAGTCTGGACGGAATCGTTGTAAAGCTGGCGGGTTGAAGCGATCTTATTTTCGGTATCACTCAGTTCTGCCTGCAGTTGAAGGAAGTTGCTGTTGGCTTTCAGCTCTGGATAAGCTTCGGCCACTGCGAACAGGGACTTCAAGGCCCCGCTCAGCATGTTCTCAGCCTGGGCCCGGTCCTGAGGATTGCGGGCGGCCATGGCCATATTACGGGCCTGGGTCACTTTCTCCAGGGTGGAACGCTCGTGCTCGGCATAGCCCTTGACGGTTTCGACCAGGTTGGGGATCAGGTCATAGCGCCGCTTCAACTGGACATCCACCTGAGCCCAGGCATTCTGCACCCTCTGCCGCAGTCCCACCAGGGTATTGAAGGTCACTATCAGGAACAAACCGACGAAAATCACCAGAGCCCCGAGAATGATATAGACTACCGGCATATTAACACCCCCCTGTTTTCTGGCGGCTGCCCGCCGTCGCAGCAGATCTCCCGCAGCGGCTGACCCGCCCCGGGCCAGCACGCTTCACCTGCCTCCATTGTATCACTATCAAATCAGCCACAATAACAATCTAGTCCCGCGCCGGTCTGCCCTAATCCTTCCCCGGCCGCGCAGGCCGGGTAGTGAATGTCCCCCGGCCGGTTGCGAGGCAATTGCCTTGGCCATCATATAGGCTAGCTTCCGCCATGGCTACCGTCTTCCCGGTTTTCAGGACCACCCCTTCAACTTCCAGCCCCTCGTTGCTGATGGCGGGGCTGAGGTAAGTGATGTTCATATCCAGGGTCAGGCAGAGCAGGCCCAGGGTATGGATGGCGGCGTGCATGGCGATATCCAGCAGGGTAGCCACCACCCCCCCATGAAGACGCCAATCCTGGGTAGTATATTTAAGCTCCGGCTCCATCCGCAGTCTGGCTTGACCTTTGCCCAGCCAGACCATGCAGAGGTTCTCCAGGGAATGGAAATAGGGAACATCCGGATAGGCGGTGCAAATGATATCGAATATCTCCTGGTCAATCCCCCGGTTCTCCACCTTGGTTGTGTCCATCTCGACTATCTCCCCTCGTTGTCAACCGATGGTCCTCTGTGATCAGGCATTCCTCCTCATTCCAGACACTTGTTTTTTGAGGAATTGAACTTTGCTTTGACCGGCCACATACACAAAAAGGAATCCGCAGTCCAGCGCCGATAACGACAATTGTAGCAGGAAACCGCCTCATCTGCCGCTAATTCACCCTCGTCATCATCCATAAATCCCTGACAGATGGCGGCAATACCGGCTGCAGTCTGCCAGTCGCGCTTCCCGCCGGTATACTCCCAGCCTCCCTCTCTGAAAACAAACATGTCTTTTGCCTGCATTAGGATATCATCTCCTTGGTGTCAACCTGCCTCCCTTTAATCAGAAGACCCGCAACATGTTGGTGGTACTGGTCTGCCAATGAGGGTCTTCGATATCGGTCGGAAACACCATCAATGTATATAGACCGTCCAGCAGCACGATCTTGACCTTTTCACCCAGCCTGACCCGTTCATCGAATTCGAGAATCTGGAAATCCATGGACTTTACCTGCTCTACATGGGTTTGGGCGACGATTGCCCCCACCGATACCACCGCATAATCTTCTCCGCCCATCTGCAGTTTACCCCTGAACTGCCCATCATTGCCGGTAGATCGCAGTCCCGCTCCGGCCAGGGCACCTATTATACCACGGCCCGTGCCGTTCAATTCCAACAAGAAAACACCGCGCTGATCAGCGAATCGCCGGGCTTCATCCTGGGCGACCAATTCCTCTTTGACCCGATACGCGTAATCGACAAGCTCCTGGTAATTGTCCATCTGTTCCGGTATCACTATGGCCAAGCCGGTATTGGAGTCTGGAGTAAGCAAATCCTGTATCTGGGTAGCGGCATATTCCAGGAAGGCCGGCAAGGCTTCATCCTCAATATCAGCGGAAAAACTGCGGGCGGTATTATGTTTGCGGCATCCGGTGCTGGGATGGGGATACAATCGATGACGGCTTGGTATCTGGGCCTGCCCCCAGCCGTTTGTTGCGATGGCCTCAACCAACCGCGACGCGGTTTCGCCAGCCTTGTACCCATCCAATTGCCTGGAATCATCGATGCCAACATATATTCTCATCAACCCTACCTCCTATTAAAGGCCCCATCTCCTGGTTGGGGCATTAATACAATTCTATATGCTGATTGGTGATTGTATGCCATTCATCATTTTTGCGGTAAACCAGCAACTTGCGTTTGCTATCCAATAGGACGGTCTTAATTTTCTCCCCGATAATCACGGTTTCACTTGGTAGCAGGGGCTGGCCTTCGATGGACTGTATCTCCTCAATATCGCTCGATGCCAGTATCTCGGCGGCGCTCATGGCAGTACCGGGTTGCTGCAGCTTGATCTTACCCTGGAAGCGACCGTCATTACCAGTCAGGCGCAGCGCCAACCCCGCCAAAGCCCCGATCACCCCCAAGCCGGTACCCCCATGCTCGGATAGATGCAAGCCACAATGCCGGGCCGTCTGGTAGGCTTCCTCTTTCTGCAAAATCTCCCTCTTGGCCCGGCACCCAAAGCTGATCAGATGCTCGACATTCCGTATTCGCTCATCAACTGCCACACACAGACCGGGATCGGCACCCGGGGCACTGCTGCTCTCCAGAAATTCCTGCGCGCAGCGAATCATCTCTTGCAGGTATTGGGAGCTGGCTTCCACCGCAAAACACATGGAACTGTTATGGGAGGTATATGGTATGTCCGGGTGCAGCAGCAACTGGTGACGAGTAACGGGTTCCGGCTGCCCCCACCCTCGGCCCATGATGATTCGGCGCAATTCATTGGCAGTCTGTCCGGTCGCTCCTATCTCCAGGCTGTCAGTGTCATCGATGCCCACAAATATCTTCAATAGTCCCGCCTCATTTCATGATTTTCCATTGCGAGCAGTGTCTGGCCAGGGGAGCCGATCAAGGATTTCAAGTTATCACCGGTTGGCGTCAACACCACCGACGATCTTCTTGTACTCCCTGCCCTCCATGATCTTATCCACCTCGGTATCGCTCAACTGGTAATGAAAAAATTGCTGGTAAAAAGTTCGGGTTTCCTGGTTGAGATCAACATCCCCAAAAAGCTCGGGATATATAGTCTTAGCCGTCCACAATATGGCCAGTGGAGTTTCCACCGAGTAGGGATGCCCCCACCTGGAGACCCCCAGGGGCATGAGTTTCAAATTGCCTTTTTGATAAGCGGCTAGGTTATGCATTTTTTCGCTGGCTTCGATGTACTGAAGAACATCGCTGCCATTGATTATCATGTACGCCGGATCCAAAATGAAGAACTGTTCCAGGGTAAGAAAATTCTTGCCCCCGGCGTTCTCTTCCGGACCCACCCCGACATTCTTGATCCCGGTCCGGGGCAGCCAATCCGCCGGGAGAGAATTGCTGGTATCAGTGCGGAGCAGTTCGTTGACCGCATGATAGACGACTTTCTTGCTCCCTTCGGGAATCCCAGCGACCCTGCCTTCCACCAACTGCAATACGCCCTGGTAATAATCATTGTAGGCTTGAGCCTGCTGTTCGCGGCCCATGATTTGCCCCAGTAGTTGCATAGCATACTGCTGTTCGGCAACCGTGGTAAAGTTGATAACCACCACCGGGGCCCCGAATATCTCCATCTTCTCCATCATCTTGGCATCCTGGACGATATCGGTATAGCAGAAGACCACCTCCGGGGCTGGATCTTTGAAGAGTTCCTCGATATTGAAATTGCCGCTGCCTTTAGGAGTCCGAACTTTACCTATGTCCGGGAAAATATGCAGAAACATATAATCTCTCATATTGCCTTCTGACACCGCTACTATCTTGTGGCTATCGCCGAGTATGGCCAGCATGTGGGCCGACACCGCAAACAAGCAGGCGACGCGGTCGGGATTGCGGGGCACCTGCACTACCCGGCCCACACAATCGGTTACCGTGATAAGCTCTTTTTCCGGTGGTGAAGCTGTCACCCCGCGATTATCAGAACATCCTGCCATACCCAATAGGTTGACCATTAGCAGAGCCAAGGCTATCATCCTTTTAAATTCCATCCCATTGCCCTCCATCACTAAAATCCAGTGGCACCATGTATTTAAAAGTGGTGCCGGCTTCAGTTTGGCTGATCACCTTAGTCCGGATCTTGAAAATGCGGCTCATATTCTGTTCGCTGAGCACCTGGTCGGCTGGGCCGGTGGCGTAAAATTCGCCATTCTCCATCAATGCCACCCGGGTCGGGGTGCCCTGGTTTTCCAAGTAGAAAGCGTGGTTGGGAAAATGAGTCGCCATTATTATCGAAATCTGATTCTCCTTTACCAAGCGGGAGATATACTTTATAACATTCAGCTCATGGCGGAAATCTAGGTGCGAGGTGGGCTCATCGAACACTATCAAGTCGGTCTGCTGGGCCAAGGCCCGGGCTAACTTCACCAGTTGCGCTTCCCCACCGCTGAGGTGATTGAAATTATGCTCCCGAAAACTATACATGCCGACTTTTTTTAGACAATCGGCCGCTATCTCCAAATCCTCCTGTCCAGGTGAGTCAAAAAAGGAAGTGTGAGCGGTTCTCCCCATCAGGACCATCTCCAGGCATGTGTAACCGAAGGTGTGCTCATGCTTCTGCGGTACATAAGCAACCAACCGGGCCATTTCATCGCTTTTCAATTGCGGCAGGGCCAGGCCGCCGATGTTTATATCGCCATGTTCCACTCGGTTAAGTCCCAGGATGCAATCCAAAATGGTGGTCTTGCCGCATCCGTTGGGGCCGAAAATGCATAATATCTCGCCTTTTTCCACTGCGAAGCTGATTCCATCTAATATCTTCCGTGATTCGTCATAGGCAAAATCCAGGTCCCGGACTTCAATGACTGCCATTACCAGCTCCCTCCGCCCTTGGTCCTTTGCAGGATGTAGATATAAAACGGGCCACCGATCAGGGCAGTCAGTACCCCCAAGGGAATTTCACCCTCGGTGATGGAGCGGCCGATATTGTCCACGATCAGCAGGAAGGTGCTGCCCATTGCCACACAGACCGGCAGCAGGACGCGGTTGTCATTGCCTACAAGCATGCGTCCGATATGAGGAATAACCAGCCCTATCCAGCCGATAATGCCGCTCATGCAAACAGAACCAGCCGTGGCCAGGGCGGTGCAGGCGATGATGATATTGCGGCATAGGTTGGCGTTTACCCCCAGGGTCCTGGCTTCCCGCTCACCGATCGACAATAGGTTTATCCGCCACCTGATCAGCATAATGCCGATCACCCCTATGGTGATGGGGATCATAGCCAGGGCCAAGTCTCGATAATTGGCTCGGGAGAGACTGCCCATAAGCCAGAAGGTGATGGCCGGCAATTGTTCGTAAGGATCAGCTGCATATTTGGTAAATGAAATCAGCGCAGAAAAGATCGCCGATATTATTACCCCACCCAGAACCAAAGTCACGGTAGGAGAGGTCTTATATATCTTGCCGGTCATATAACTCAATCCCACCGCCAACATACCGAAAGCAAAGGCCAAGACATAGGTCCACACAATATTGTTGAAGAGCAGGAT
>JAQVXF010000298.1 GCA_028709355.1 Syntrophomonas sp. | reverse complement strand
CGGTTATTTTTTTGCCGCGGCCCTGTTCGATCACCTCGACCATCACTTTGGCCCCGGCGACCAGTGGGGAACCGACCTTGAGCATTTCACCATCACTGATGATGAGTACCTGGTCCAGGCTAAGCTTGTCGCCCGCCTCGCCAGACAGTTTCTCCACCTTCAGGATGTCCCCTTCATTGACCTTGTACTGTTTGCCCCCGGATTGAATTACTGCGTACATCTTACACCTCCACATTTCTCAGACTCGCCGATCCCAGGCAGGCTAAAGCCATTTAAAGCCTGAACCGAGCGGTTGCAAAAACGTGCAACCATTTATTAGGCTAACATATCCGGTTATCTGAGTCAAGGCCCCAACCCACCCCTACCCAGGATAGATATTGTAATCGTTCAGTCTCAGTTTCTCAGCCGCCACCAGCCTGATCTTCTTACCGGTAGTCGCCTCGAGATAGGCCAAGTTCTCCTGATCATTGATGATGAAATCCAGCAGATGGGGATGGAGTTCGCATACTATCTGATCGCTTTCAAGGTAGCCCAGGTTAGCCAGTTTACGCCTCACCAGGCCGGCCAGGGCCATGATATTGATGATATGACCGCGACCCTGGCAATAGGGGCACTCTTCGTTATATATCTGGTCCAAGCCATAACGGGATTTCTTGCGGGTCATCTCCACCAAACCCAATCCGGTCATGCCAAGTATGCAGGAATGCGCCTTATCCTTATGTAATTCCCCACGCAGGGTCGAGATAACTTCCTCCCGGCTCAGTTCGCACTTCATGTCGATGAAGTCGATCAGGATTATCCCCCCGATGCTGCGCAGACGCAGTTGGCGGGCAATCTCCACCGCTGCCTCCAGGTTGAGCCGGTGCACGGTGTCCTCGAAATCCTTTTTGCCGGTAAATTTTCCGCTGTTGACATCTATAACCGTCATCGCTTCAGTGGAGTCGAACACTAGGTATCCCCCGCTCTTAAGCCACACCTTGCGGCGCAGGGCCTTGCGCAGTTCCCTCTCCACCCCGTATTTTTCGAATAGATCCCCTTCCGAATACTGGATGTGAACCAATGGGGCTCGCCCATCTTGCTCCAGCAGGTGCTCAATCTGTTGTTTGAGTTTCTGGCTGTTGATTATCAGCCGCCGGATATCCTTATCCCAATAATCCCGCAAGGACCGCTCCAATACCCCCAGGTCCTCATAAACCAAGACCGGGGCTCGGCTGCTGTCGTAACGGGACTTAATCCCGGTCCAAACCTCCAGCAACCGGCGCAATTCGGCCAGGATCTCGTTATCCTCAGCTTCCTGGCAGGCGGTTCGCAATATTATCCCCACCCGCTCCGGTTTGTTCTTTTCCATCAACCGGCGCAGATGCTGCCGGCGATCATCGGCCGTGATCTTGCGGGAGATGGAAATATCATTCTGGTAAGGCAACAGAACCAGGAAATGGCCGGGGATGGTCAAATCCCCCGTCACCCGGGCCCCTTTTTCGGCGAAGGCTTCCTTTTTAACTTGTACCATCACTTCCTGGCCGCTTTTAAGGGTCGATTCGATTGAGGTGCCCCGGATGGATGCCATCCTGGTGATGTCGGCGGCATGCAGGTAAGCGTTCTTGGCCATCCCCACATCCACAAAAGCGCAGGACAATCCCGGGATCACGTCCTTGACCCGGCCTTTATAAATATTGCCTACACTCTCCTGCTGGTCTGACCAGAACACCTCGACCAAGCGGTCATCTTCCAATATCGCCACCCGCGTCTCCCATGGGTATTGTTCAGCGATAATATCTCTAACCAACCCAGACACCTCTCCCTTTCGCATACATTCAGGCTTTTAGGGCGCCACCATCGGTGACAGCAACCTGCCATCCCGCCGGACATAATTGCCCCGCCGCCAGAAGTCGGTGATGACTTCCCTTTCAACGCCGAAACTGACCAACATCCCCAGAATTTCATCGAATCTGATATTAAGCGGTTCGTTGACGCTGACCAGCGCCTCGAGGAGCAGACCTTCATCATCCTTTTGCAGGGTCAACTCATAGAGGCCAGGGCGCAGGTCCTTGCAGGCGTTTTTATTTTTGCCCCGGCTGGGCACCACGATGGCGGTCTGCCTCATTATCGCCTCGATGATGGCTTCCAGGCCCACCTGTCCCCGGTCAAACCGGAATGCATAGCGACTGACATTAATGGACTTCATCAATGCCGGGGTGGCAGACGATATGACCCGGCATGAGTTTATCCTGATTCCCGGCGGCAGCGCCTGGTTCATCCGGGCGATAAAATCATCCCGGTCCAGTTCATCCATGTCAAGGTCGAAATATTCCTTCTCGCCCCAGATCCCTACCGGCAGGACCGTGCCCATCGACAGCCGAATATGAGGGTTGAAGCCCTCGCTCAAATGGTAGGGGATCTCCGCTCGGCGCAAAGCCCGCTCTACCACATGCATCATATCCAGGTTGGCCATGAATCTATGGTCGGGACCAACCTGGTACTCAATCCGCATTCGCATCGGCGCCATCCTCCTTAATGTCCAGGTCCACCCCAAAGTCAGGGCAGAT
>JAQVXF010000297.1 GCA_028709355.1 Syntrophomonas sp. | reverse complement strand
TTTAGGTTTTGCACCTAATTCCCCTTGGTATCAACAGCTATACATTATTAACTTGCTAATATACTAATTCATACCATATGGGTTGTAAACAAGAATCTAACCGATATGCGCCAGGGCAGAAGCGAGGCACACTGCCCGGCATCTGGACCGGGGCAAGGCAACAGAACCGTCCCCTTGCCTTACTTGCCTTATCGGCGTCCTGGGACCTGTTTTTCTTGCTTGAGCACTCTTTGGAAATCGCTCTGGATGAGGGAAGCGATGATAACCTCTATCTGCCCCCAGTCCAATCCCGCTGAACGGTATAACCTGATGATCTCCTGGGTAATGGAATCGAAGGATACCAGGTATTCACCCACGCTGGCATGTCCTTCCCCGTTGCCGCTGTCTGCCAGGAGCCGGGGGCCGTGCCCATATACCGTGCAATACTTGCACATCTCTACCCCTTTCTCCCGGAAGATCCGGCAATATCTGCATTCCGTCTTGATCATGATCATCTTCCTTTTCTCTAACACTACCATTGCACCTCATCGCGCAAGACCCTGCCCCGGACAGATTCAATGGTCCTCTAACCTGGGATTGGGGTAGAAGCAACAAATCGTCCGTTGGGTACTGATGTCGGTCTCCAGCCATATTTCCCTGCCGGAGGCGGATAGGTCGGAAACGTGGATTACCTCCTGCCACTGGCCATGCTCGGGCAGATAGCCAGTCAATTGGTTGTCGGCTTGGGTCAGGAGTTCGGGATGGTAAATCACGGCACTCTTGCCCGGGAAAATAGCCACGTAGCTGATCCGGGTCTCGACCAGGTCCTGGAAGAAGTGGGTGCCATAAGACAGTTCCGGCATAAAACCAGCTTCTTCCCCAGCCACCTCCACCAAGACCGCTGCATTGCAGATCTCCGCGAAAGATACCGGCACCCCCAGGGAGGGAGTGCTGCTCCCCCAGCGCCCCGGTCCTATCAGCATATAGGGATTATGGTCCCGGTCGGCCAGACTCCGGTTCAGACGCCCCAGTAAACGAGCCACCTGGTATTTGTCGTTGCTGGCCAGATGGTGATAGGCGTTAGGCCGCACATAGACCACCTTTTCTAGCCGTTGCGGTTGACTGACCCCCATGGTATTACCGCGGGTAGAAAAGAGCATTTGGGCGTGAGCCCCATCGCGATCCGGCCGCGAGCTGGCCACACTGGAGTAGGTCTGGAGGGGGCGGCATTGCAGCAGGTTGATGCGTATCTTGCCCTCCCGGTCATAGTTAGCGGTAAACTCGGTATCGACCGGGTAGGCGTAGGCAGCGGCCAGAGTCTCCAGCATCGCCTTTATGAGAGCGGGAAATTCTCCCCGCAGCAATTCCGGAAAGGACAATATCCATGCGCTGGCCGGAGCGGGCCGGCCCATCTCGCGGAAGCGGGAGATGGTGGTATAGTCGCGCGCCGCCACATCTTGCCACCAGGGCAGACCGCTCAATTGGCCGATCAAGGATTCCAACCTGAGTGTCGACCATTCATTGGCGGCCAAGTCCAGCAGATCCACTTGGCGTTGGGAATAGCGGGCCGACTCCTCCGGATCGGAGACCGGCCGCAGGGTGGGCCGATCCAAGGCTACCAGGCGGGGATAATCATCATCGACCCGATCCACCGCCCGGGTTCCCAACCCCACCACCAGCCTCAGCATTCCCGCCTTCGGGTCCATATCTTCATGCCAGGTATAGAGGTTGTGAGACATGGCCACCCCGGCCAGGTCGGGGAAGAAATAGGATGAGTGCATCGCGCCGGATACCCGCTGCACCAGCAACGCCATCTGTTCGTCACTGTCGGCCAAACCCCGCAGCCGTCGATAGGCCAGGGCATCCTCGTTCATGGTGCTGGCATAGACGGTGCGGACCGCCTTTTCGAAATTGGCGTAGCGTTCCTGGGGGTCACCCTGGTTGACGCAGAAGACGCTCTCGTATTTGCCTGCGAAAGCATTGCCGAAACCGTCTTCCAGGAGACTGCTGGAACGAACTATCACTGGCGCCTGGCCGAAATAATCGAGCATCTGACCAAACTGTTCCTTGATCACCGCGGGCATCACTCCCTGGAGTATCTTTTCCTGCAGCAGCGGCGCCAAACGGAAGTAATCGTCCGGGTGGCGCTGCTGTTGGCGAAGTTCCCAGCACTGGTTCTCGACCAGGTAGGTGTAGTACACGTCGGAACCGATATAGAATGAATCGTGCGGTTCCAGATGGCGGCCCCAATCCGTCTCTGCATCGGACTCCAGGATCTTGCGGGCCAGGATCATGCCTACACTTTTTCCGCCGATAAATCCCGAACCTACCAGGCGATTGCGCAGCTCCACCAGGTCTGCCAGGCTCAGGCAGCGGCGGGCCAGTTCCAACATGCGTTCCTCCCGCCCCAGGACCATCCGGGCCAACTGGTCTATCATAGCCTGTTCCCCCTCAGGATCGACCTGGTGGCCCAGCCTCTTTTCCACCAGCAGTTCCTCCGCGTTGAGGAAGACCCGGTCCCAGTAATCGATCTTACCCTCTACGCTGCCCGGGCCGCGGTTCTGGAAACGGGCAAATATCTCG
>JAQVXF010000296.1 GCA_028709355.1 Syntrophomonas sp. | reverse complement strand
GGGCAGAGCAATTTTTCATTTGTTTTGTCTTTTGCTATCATGGGGGAGGGAATTATTTGAGGGGGCGATCAGGGTGACTGATATTTTGCTGACGTTCTTGATTCCAGCTGTGCTGGTAGGGTTTTATATAGGGCTCAATTGGCCATTTTTCAAGGATAGCCGCCTCCAGCAATTGTTGGTCGGTCTGGGCATACTGCTTTATTACAGCGGACTGGTCTATGACCACATCAACCCCGGCATGGGTTCATTGTTGAGACTGGGCGGATCCGCCATCTTCCTGGGATTGATTCTCTATCAAGCCATCCAGCAGCGGAAATGATTACACTTAACCCACGCTGCCGGGACCACGAACATTGAATCCCCTTGCCCGGTCTTTCGCTCTTCTTGATGGGGTCGTTTCATAAATATGGGGTTGCAGTAAAAAAGCCCTCCCCTAAGCATTGCAAAATAAATGGCAGGGTGATATAGTATGTCTGTTAGCTTTAAATGACCAAGGAGGTGAAAGTGTGGCAAAAAGCAAGACTCCTGCCAAACGAGCCAGGAATGCGGAGAAAGCCAGAGTGAGAAACAAGTCCTATAAGAGCGCTCTGAAGACCGGAATCAAACGGTTTGAACTGTCTCTGACTGGTGATGATGTTGATGCAAGCAGGGATATATTGTTAAAGGCAACCTCCCTGATCGATAAAAGCGTATCCAAGGGTATATTGCACAAAAACAACGCTGCCCGGAAGAAATCGCGGTTGACCAAAAAACTCAACTCGATCGTAAAATAAGCGGATCATTGAAAGCCTGTTCATATGAGCAGGCTTTTTGTCGTGGCAATCAGCGGCTGCAGATATCGACCAGCAGGGTCTCCATCACGATACGGGGATCCTTGCTTTCACTCTTAAGAATGGTGTCAGTTTCCAAAAGCCTTTCAAAGACCCTCCTTATTTCCCGGCTATCGAAGTTCGCACCCTTTTCCCTCATCTTTCTGATCACGAAATCCTTTTGCCCGGTCAGCTGAGCCAACTGGGCACTGCTGTAGCCCGCCTCAATACCAAACTTGACCTTACCCAAGACAACAAACTGCTGGGCGATCATGGCCAATATGAGCAGATGCGGCTGCCCCTGATCCAGGAGTTGACGAAAAACGGCCAGGGATGACTTCAGGTTGCGGTTCAGCAGGGCATCGGTGAGTTTGAACACTTTGATCTCCTCCCGGCTGTCCAAATGCTCCTCTACATCCGCCACCTGCCAAGCCTCGTCCCGCTTGAGCAGGGACATTTTTTCGAACATATTCTCCAGGTAATACATATCTTGCCCGCTGGCCGCCATCCGGGCCACGGCCGCCGCGCCTACCTTGACCTGGCGCTGCTCCAGCTCCCGCCGGCACCACTTTTCCAAATCGGCCGCGGCCAGGGATTTGATATTGATGATCCGGGCTTGCTTCTGCAGCATCTTTACCACTGGATTGGCTGTATTGTTTTCGGCTGCAGTCAGGATCACCACCTGTCCCTGGTTGTCACGCCGGAGATAATCCTCCATCACCTGCAGGTAACCCGTCGTTTTTTTGGCGGGGCGCGCCGCCCTGCCCAGCCAACCTGGGTTTCTTATTATGACCACCCGAGCCATGGCGAAGAGGGGACTGAACTCCAACAGCGGACCCAGTTCAGTTGGTAGCGTTTCATCACCATCAATCGCCATGATCTCTGGCTCCCCCCCCATTTCGGCAGCCATCTGGGCCACTATCTCTTCTATCTTCCGATTTATCAGGTAGCTCTCCGGCCCCCACAATAAATATACTGCACCGCTTTCCATATCTTTGCTCCTCACTAGCCGTCGATCCATCGATGTTATCCTCTATTATATATTCTAATCGCTCGATTGGCATAGTTGCGATGGGCCGAACAGCAGACGTACATCCTGGCTGGCTCTGCCGAACTGCCCAAGCAGGGCTACCAGGCTTTACCGGAGACAACAGCCCGGGCAGGCAGAGTCGATCACGGTTTTTTCGGTCCCCCAATGGTGGCCGGTATGCACATATTGGGACGCCCAGCAGGAGTCACTCTAACGAGGGCACTCCCCGATGGTGGTGGCCACCCAACATCGACGGCCGTCGCTGCTAATCACTACCGCCCCATCCTGATCGGTGCGCAGGACCCTGATGCCGGCCTCTTCCAGAGCTGAGAGGACCACAGCAGATGGATGCCCGAAATGATTATCCGCTCCGACCGATATCACCGCCAGCCGGGCATCAATCTGCTGGTACAATTCTTTGGCCAGAGATCCCTTACTGCCGTGGTGCGGAATCTTGACGACGGTGACCGGGCCTTGGACCGCAGCACACGCCGACACCAGCTCCAGACAGCCGGCATCTCCAGTCAACAGGGCGGAAAATCCTCGATAACTGAGCATGATCACCACCGACTCATGGTTGGCATCAGCGGAGTTGATGCGCCGGTCCGGGTGGAGGATATCGATTTCGAATCCTTCCTCCAGGTGGATCGACTGCCCGTCGTATAATGGCCACACTGGGATGTTCTTCTGCACCGCCATCTCTTGCAGGGCCTGGTATTGCTGGTCATCGG
>JAQVXF010000295.1 GCA_028709355.1 Syntrophomonas sp. | reverse complement strand
CGGACCGTAATATTCAGCTGGGATCCTAAACCCGGAGCAGAAGAAGCCATATACGCTAACCTGTCAGACCTTTGTGTAAGTATGTCAGCTGCTGATTGGCTGGATATGCCGGAGCGCATTGATCGAGAAGTAAAGACCCAGATCCCGGATACAGCCAGAGCAAAATATGAGCAGCTGGAGCGGGATCTATTACTGCCTTATGTTGATGGCGACATTACGGCAGATACCAGAGCGATCCTGTCAAATAAGTTACTGCAGTTAGCCAATGGAGCTGTATACGACGAAAACGGAAATACCCATGAGATTCACCAAGCGAAACTGGAAGCCCTGGATGATATTTTGGAAGCGGCTAATGGTCAGCCGGTCCTGGTGTTTTATGCCTACAAGCATGATCGTGACAGGATTATAAATCGTATAAAATCAGCCAGGCAGCTGGACACTGAATCAGACATCGAGGAGTGGAATCAAGGTAAAATACCGGTTCTGTTAGCACATCCGGCAAGCGCTGGGCATGGGTTGAACCTCCAGACTGGTGGAAACATAATAGTTTGGTTTGGACTCACCTGGTCGCTGGAATTGTACCAACAGGCCAATGCCAGACTTCATCGGCAAGGGCAGGAGAAAAGCGTTATAGTTCATCACCTGATCGCGGAGGGCACCATCGATGAAGCTGTGATGAAAGCCCTGGCCGGTAAAGATGTCAGTCAAAAGGCTTTGCTTGAAGCGGTCAAAGCTAGAATTGATAGATACCGAGAGGAGGTTGACCAATGAAAATAGACTTACCCGACATTGACATACAGCCAGAGTGGACAGAGGTCAGTCAGTTGAAGAAAATAGCCGAAGAATTTGGCGAGGTATGCGAAGCCCTGATGCAAGGCGACCCGATTAATACTGTCAGGGAGGCGCTGGATACCATGCAGACCTGCAAGACACTGATCAGTATGGTGCAGGTGGAGTGGAACATAGACATAGATATGTTTTTAAAAGAGCACGTTGAGAAGTTGGAGCGTAAGGGGTACTTGAAGGAGGGATCGGAGTGAGCAGAACCCAGTACCTCAACAAAGAACGTCGGATTAACGTGTTCTGGGTAAGTGGATTCATGACGCTGCTGGAAGGAATACAGGATCGTTACAAAGGGCGGCCAGCAACCTGGATACGGTCAATGATTATATCAATGCAGGCCTTTTTGGATTGTGAGCTAAAGGGGATTGACGACAAAGAGCGTCGGACGATTATAAATCTTATCGACCAGTTCGAGCCGCGCCTGGTACCTCGTAATAACCTGACCAAATCCGAGACCATGGAAGCTGATCCAGAGGATGTGTGGGACCTGGCTGAGTATGCCATGGAGTATTGTGATAAGTGCCCAGGTAATTATGATACCTGCAGACTGAGGGAGTTATCGTTAAGACTAAGCATTCCGCCGCTGGTAGAGACCGGGCCGTGCCAGTATTGGAGAGAGAACTGTAGATTGGATACGGCGGCAACAGTGCCGGACAAACTAAGGTTAGCGAAGTAGGAGGGTAGAAATTGAAACACATTGTTAGCTTCAGCGGGGGAAAAGACAGTACCTTAATGCTTTTACTAATGCTCGAAAAAGGTATGCCGATAGACGAGATTATTTTCGCTGATACTGGCATGGAGTTTCAAGAGTTATACGACTACATAGAGAAGATTGAAAACTTCACAGGTCGCAAGGTTACACGGATTAAGAGTAAAAAGACTTGGGACGAGTTGTTTTTTGCTACAAAGAAGAAGGGCAATAACATTGGTCAAATATACGGTTTCCCTATGACAATGGCTTGCGATATGACCAGGCAGCTAAAACTTAACCCTATTGCAAAATACTATCGCTCCATTGAAGGCGAATACACCGTTTATATCGGCATTGCTCGTAACGAGCCTGAAAGATACGAGAGACTTAAACCTAACGAAAAAGCACCTTTGTATGAATGGGGTATCGATGAAAACTTTGTTATCCAAGAGTTAAAACGTAGAGGACTACATAATCCGCTCTATGATACATTTGACCGATTGGGTTGTTATACTTGTCCAAATATGAACTTAAAGGAACTTAGGCTAATGCGTAAGCGATACCCAAAAGAATACTCCAAACTTTTATGGTATGGAGAGCAAGCTGAAAAACACGCAACAAGTCAAAGGTTTGGCGAATATAAGCCAGGTTGGACTTTATCACAATTAGAAAGGCGATTCCAGATGGAAGATTTACAAGGAATATTATGGCCCCAAAATTAAGGAGGAAGAGAAGTGGCAAAAATACCAAGAGAGATATGGCGGTTTTGTGTAGATCAAATCAAATACTATCCACTGACAGAGATCGCGTATGCTGATGCCAAAGCCGACATCCAGGCTTGCTACATAGACAGCGGCATGGCCGGGCCGCCTGACCCAACCGGAGTGCACGTCCACTCCGGGCAGGGGCCTCAAGAGGGAAAGTACCTTGCCAAAGAAAAAGCGCTAAACAACCCATACTACCGCTATCTGATCCGGGCGGTGGGGATTATGGAAGCAGCCAAGCAGGGACAGGATCAGACGGTACTGGAAGCGATATGGTCTGA
>JAQVXF010000294.1 GCA_028709355.1 Syntrophomonas sp. | reverse complement strand
TCCATAACAGGCTCGTCCTTGCTTCCGAAAGGAGTGGCATCAAAGAGATAATAGCCGCTGTTATACTTGCCTGCTCCGCTCACATATAAGGTTGCTTCAGATATATTTGCCCTTATCAGTTCAACATGATCATAAAATCCCAGGAAGGACAGAAGCTCCGACTCCAGAGATCTGCACCCGAGAACCATGACATACATACGGGTAAATGTGTCCAGGCTGTATTTCAGGTCGAAGCTGGCATTCTCTTCTTCCAAATGCATGCTCACTTCATCGATCTGAATGTAATCGCTGGCCAGGGCTGAGGGGAGAGAGATCAGCCAGGCAAGAGCAAGAATGGTCGCCACCCCAGAGGCAAGACGCATCTTTCACCCAGAAATCTTCAATATTGACGGCAGGAATAAGATCAATCCCATTATCACCAGAAAAACCAGGAAAAGTAGTTGCTGCTTTCTTTGGGCTGATTTAAACTTGGATCCGCACAGCTCGTCACAGAAGTTCTCATCCGGGCGCACAGCATTGCCGCAGACCAGGCAATGTTTATGCTGCTCGATTTCTGTCATCAGATCACCGGTAGGCGTCTTTCATTGGCAAGTAAATAAGGTTTTCCCGGCTGGCCGGCTGGCTGGAGCATGCGCGAGGTAGCTTAAAAGAGAAATCGGATTCCCATACTATGTCTGGCCTAATCCCCCTCATTCTGATTAAGAGTTTAACCTGTGTTCTCAAGTAGACGAAGAATAGTGCTTGTGAGCCGGGACTTATTTGAGCCTGCAGCCTCCTATATTCAGCAACCAGTCCAGAGAAGATCTTGCAGCCTTTGTGGATGGTGCAAGAGGCTTCGAGCTGAATACTTCTAAAGAAAAAGCTCATAAGGCCTTCAATGAGGAGATGGAAATCAATTTCAGGAAGCTCTGGCAGTGGCGCTTCAATGTTGGTATAATTTTATCAGCCGCTCGCCAGGCCAAGGCCGTTGTCTCTACATGCAGGGCAGCGGCAATAGCCCTTTGCTTCCAGCTCCAATCTCTGAACTCAGAAAGTTTCTTTACTATATTTAAAAGGAAAATTTTATAACCTATCACTCCTATATATTATCGGGTATAAATATGAACGAGTGTGAGAGCCTCTTGAAGGCCACCATCTACGAGATGGAGAAGCTTCTGACCAGCAAGACCGTTGTCGCTGAGCCGGTCACATGGGAAGGAACAACTGTGGTGCCTCTGCTGAGTGTGAGCGTGGGCTTTGGAGCTGGAGCTGGCCCAGCTAAGGAGGGAGAGGCAGCAACGGGGGGCGGCGCTGGAGGCGGCTTCAAGATGAAGCCTGTGGCAGTCATAGTCATAGAAAAGGATCAGGTTAGGGTTGAATCTTTGGGGAAGAATAGGGATGCAAAATACCCTTTCATGGAGAGCATGCTGGAGAAGATTCCTCAGATCCTGAAAAGGGAGCTGAAAGAAAGGGACGAAAGAGGAGAAAAGGCGAATAAAGAGGCAGAGAAGAAGGATACGGAGATCCGGATAGAGTAGCTATTCCATGCTTCTATCTGCAATTCTGCTCCTTTTTGTCCTCATCTTCCTTTTGCTTCTGGTGCCCATAGATCTGGAATTGCGGGCAGCTTCTGGCAGGAGGCCGGATGTCAGGATGTTATGGCTGTTCGGCCTGATGATGAAGGAGCTGTTGCCGCAGAAAGCGATAAAAAAGGAGCCATCCGAGGAGAGCATAATAGGTCAGAAGACGGCAACAGGAGAGCCGCTGCAAGAGACAGCGGCAGAAGTGGAAAGAAAAACTGAAAGAGACAGCCGCGGCTGGAGCGGGCAAGAGATGCTATCCATAATCCAGACCCAAGGCTTGACCGGAAATCTGAAGCGTTTGCTGGCGGGTCTGGTTCATGCCGTGGGCATAAGATATTTCAAGATGCGCCTTCGAATCGGCCTGGATGATCCTGCCGACACCGGCCTGGCGGCAGGCTGCCTCTGGTCCGCTCTGGGGTGCGTGCAATCCATCCGCCCTGTTGAGATAGATATCGAGCCATCCTTTTGCCAAGAGGTGCTGGAGGGCGAGGGTTGGGGTGCTCTGCGGATCTGGCCTTTACTCGTAGTTCTGCCTTTGCTTCGATTCTTCCTCTCCATGCCTGCCCTCAGGGCGTCCTTGAGGATTATAAAATTAATGAAAGATAAAAAGCAGAAGCCCATCAGCACCTGAAGGCCGGGATTTGCTTTCGGCAATGGCGCCGTATGTATTTTTTATTCGATAATTTCATATATTCAGCATGCTAAAATAGTTTCCAGGTGTTTGGACATGAAGCCGGTTCTTATGGCATTGATCTTGGGCTTGCTGCTGCTCTCCTCCGGATGCATACAACGGCAGGAAGGCCCAGAGGTGAAGGAGACAGTGGCCACCGAGGTATGGAAGGCAGACGGCATTGCTGGCGCTGGCGAGTACTCTCGCAGCATGATCCTGCAGGGCTCAGCCAGACAGGGATACAGTGGCGGGGACATGGAGGTCTCCTGGAAGAACGACCAAGAGCACCTCTACCTGGCCCTGAACGGCAGCACCGAGGCCTGGCTGGCCATAGGTTTTGAGCCCTTGG
>JAQVXF010000293.1 GCA_028709355.1 Syntrophomonas sp. | reverse complement strand
GCCCCAAGCCACTACTGGCGCCCATTGCGATTACAGTATCGTTCTCAGCCAGTCGAGTGACGGATTCGAGAAGACCCGCTATATCTCCTTTCATATCTCCGCCGATAACTTCCGCCTCTGCCGGGGAGGCAGCGACTTTGACCGCACCGTGGGGGAAGACCGCTTCAATGAACCTCTGTGGGAGGTACGGAAAGACGGCTACCGCAACACCAGCGGCATCCTGGACAGCATCGAAGACTCTTGCGAAACTATGTTGAGCCGAGGTGCCATAATGGAAGTCCTTGACCGTTCCGCCATTTCCTACCCAGCGGACTAGAACTAGCCAATCCCTCCACTTCTACAGCTCGGGTCGCAACCCTCGATTGGCAAACGTATTAATAATCTGAAAACCACAAAAAAAAACCGGCAGCGAATGCCGGCTAAGAAGAGGGTAGGAATTTTATCTTCTCTCGCCATCCGGGATTGATCCGTAATCCCGGATATCGGCGAGGGAATTCGGATGGTAATCGATCCCTAGCGCCTGGATGCCGACCAGGCAGTAATACTCCCGCGATAAACCGCAGATGGTAGAATGTCTGCTGGTTATTGGCCGCAACCTTGATGGGAACCAGGCTCACAGCCATCATGATGCTGGTGTTCATGGCAGATGGAACCGGTCGAAGCCAGCATACCCAACAGGTATTGCTGAGCCACTTCCCGGGCTGGACCCTGGGCACCCAATATCACCTCGATGCCCTTCTCGTTGAAGAGATCCACTGCCCCGGCACCCATGCCGCCGGAGATGACCACGTTCACCCCCAGGTCATTCAGGAAAACTGGCAGGAAGCCCGGTCTATGGCCGGGATTGTCTATGGATCCACTCTTGCTTATCTCTTCACCCTCAGCCTCATAGATATTGAAATTCAGGCAATGGCCAAAATGGCCGGTCACCATATCATGCTCACTGGCTACTGCGATTTTCATTTTGTTACCTCCTTTTTTTGTCCAAACATCAACTGCCTGGTTCAACCAATCACTAGTGAATTCTTCTATTTTACCCTGGTCTGCCAACTCCGTGACCCTAGGGTCGATAGGCAAACGGGCCAACAGTTCCAGCCCAAATTGGGAAGCTGTCTTGCTCATTTTGCTGTCCCCGAATTGTTGTGCTCTTGGCCACAGTCAGGACAAGTGCAATGGGCCACGTTCTCCTCCAGTCCGCTCGCCAAATCACCGTTCCCGCTGGGTCGCTTCGATTTTGCTCCAACCAATTCGATGACGGTTACAACCGCCACAGCCGCACATCTCTTCCAAACCATTGCACAGCTGGTAGTCTCCGCCTTCGATCCGCAACACCTTGCCGTTAACCAGCGAATCGGCCAATTTGCGGCGGGCATCATTGTACATGCGCTGCACAGTGGTCCGGGCGATATTCATCTGTTCGGCGCATTGCTCCTGGGTAAATCCCTGTAAGTCGATCAGTCTGATGGTTTCGTATTCATCCACCGACATGACCACACAGTTCTCCTGATTGGCAACCTTGTTGAGCGGGCCGAAACGGTCGCTGGTGGGCATACAGCACACCTTTCTCCATTTTCGCGGTCTTGGCATCCTTTTTATCACCTCTTGCTGGCCTCACCGGTCTATGCTCTCCCCAGTAGGCTTGTTAAACGCTGCTGTTAAGGCTGGTTTCTTCCGGCCCTTCGACTATTACCTGCACTTTGTCTTTATCAGCCTCGGTCCTCCTGCTGCGGCTGGAGTGCGGATGCAAAACGCGGGCGCATCCATAACCTATTCCCAGAACGGCCGCCAATCCCAGTCCCCTGGCTATACCTCGGCCCCAACCAGGTCCCCTCCCCAAACCAGAATTGCGTGCCATTGCCGGCACCACTCCCAGCGCCGCACCGCGTCTCAGGGCCAGCCCTGCCCGGGCACCACGGCGCAGTGTATCGGCGCCGATTATACACATGCCCAAACCTCGTCCCGTCATAGGCCCTCGGCCCAGCGGGCCGGTTCCATCTCTTGCCGGCATTTTTATTACCTCCTTCGGTTACTGACATATGATATTTATGTCTATAATGTACTCCGGTATTGAACATATGTCAATAAACTTGTTGTGAGCAGGCAAAAATATACCGGCACTGCCAAACACAAAGTACCGGTTAGTCCACTCGGGCATTCCCTGTCATATCCTTCTACTTATTGAAGAATAGGCCGTTGCCCTTCATAATGAGAGCCCTATAATTCCTCCACGGTCTCCACCAACCGCGCAAAGGCCGACTTCAGGTTTTCCTGCTGCAGTTCCCAGACCGTTCGCCCTGCCAAGGGCAGGTCATGGATCCTCTCACAATGGGGGATGGGATCGGCCAGCACCCGGTAACCATAATAATCACCCAATCCAAATAATTGCTGGCTGGTATGTTCCCATTCTTTGGTGTTGATTTTGTTGGAGATGATCAGATCCACCGGTTTGAGTACCAAAGCGTCACCGCTGAGACACTGCTGGAGAGCTTGGATACTGCCCAGTTCATCGGGGTGTTCGAGGTCCGTGCAGATAGCCAGCCTGGATTCCAATCCCAGCGCCGCCTCCCGGTATTCTGGCGAA
>JAQVXF010000292.1 GCA_028709355.1 Syntrophomonas sp. | reverse complement strand
ATGGCAGCCTTGAATGGCTACCCGGAACCAGAGGTTTTTGTCAGACAGATCTTGATATCCACCGATGTGATGATCAAAGACGAGAATCCGGCCATCTCCAATGAAGATGTGTTCATGCAGCACTTCTTCAGTTCCCTGCCCGTGGATGAGGTGCAGACCCGGGCTTTCTTCGAAGAGTTTTATCGGTCCGGGTTTCCCCGGTTACATAAATATTGCAGTGCCTTCGACGGAATCAGACAGATGATGACGGATTTATTCGCCAGCGGAGCCAGGGTGGTGGTTGCTACCAATCCGGTTTTTCCCCGGCAAGCGATCCAGATGCGGATGGACTGGGCGGAAGTGGGGCACTTTCCGTTTGACCTGATCACCTCCTACGAGGTCATGCACTACTGTAAGCCCAATGCCCTGTACTACCGGGAGATCACTGATTACTTGGGGATTGATCCAACCGCTTGCCTTATGATTGGCAATGACCGGGAAGAGGATCTGGCCGCCGGTTTGATCGGCATGAAGACCTTCCTGGTGGAAGACCGGTTGATCGACCGGGGCACAGCAATATTCAGCCCTGATTGGCGGGGCAGATTACCTGATTTATATAGATTCATGGGGGAAGTAATCCGCCGACGCCGGGCCTAGGGTGGCAGGTCCCTGCAAATGAGCCGGGCAAATTCGAAATATATTGAAAGAACAAAGGTTTTTTGGTAGAGTATATAAGGTTTAATAAAAACAGTCGGATTTATGGGACAGGTTTGGTTAGTATCGGTAACCAAATAAAACTAGGGAAAGAGGTCGTGTGATGGACGGCTTGTTGTATGGTGCCTTATCAGGCATCGTAACCGTAGCAGAGTCGATAGTGGTGTTGTTCTTATTGTACTATTATTATGTGTCGGTTTACGGATGGCGTAAACATAAGGAGGACAAGGATTTCACCCCCGAAAAGAGATTTGCGCTGATCACCGCTGCGCATAACGAAGAGGAAGTAATACGTTACCACCTGGAGAGCCTCAAGAGATTGAACTATCCGGTGGAATTGTTTGATATTTATGTAATCGCCGACAACTGTACTGACAGCACGGCGACGGTAGCCCGCCAGGAGGGGGTCCTGGTATATGAAAGGTTTGCTCCGCAAAAGGGTAAAGGGTATGCACTGGAATGGATGTTCGCCAAGCTGTTCGAGATGGAAGAACAGAAGTACGACGCCATCTGCCTGTTTGACGCGGACAACGTAGTATCAGCCAATTTCTTGCTGGAGATGAACTCCAAGCTCAAGAAGGGATATCGCTCCATCCAGGGTTACCTGGATACCAAGAATCCCAACGATTCCTGGGTCACCGCCTGCTATGCGACCGCGTACTGGTCCATGAACCGCATGTGGCAGTTGGCCCGCTTCAATAAAGGTTTGTCCAATGCTTTGGGCGGTACCGGGGTTTGCCTGGAATATCAACTGCTCAAGGAGTACGGTTGGGGGGCCACCTGCCTGACCGAGGATCTTGAGTTCACGATGAAGCTGCAGATGAATGGCATCAAAACCGCTTGGGCTCATGAGGCCAAGGTCTATGATGAAAAACCGGTCTATTTCTCCCAGACTTGGAGACAGCGTACCCGCTGGCTGCAAGGGCACTGGGATGTGGCCTTCCGTTATATGGTGCCCCTGATCAAGAAGGGGTGGCGGGAGAAGAAATGGTATCCGATCGACGGCGCCATCTACCTGTTCCAGCCGTTCCTGATCACCATAATGTTTATGACCTTCCTGTTCTCCGGAGCTGCCTACCTGTCGCCGGTACCCCTGTATGAGTCGATGCTGACCAGGGTCACCCCGCATTGGTACTGGTGGCTGTTCGGGCTGGTGGGTTATTGTTATCCCATGCTGGGGCTGATTCTGGAGGGAGCTCCGCGACGGGCTTACTTCTACTATATCACTTATCCGTTCTATGGGCTGACCTGGTTCCCGGTCACCATCTGGGGGCTGTTCCAGCATAAGAATCAGGACAACTGGGCCCACACCCGTCATATGCGGGGGATATCCATAAACAGTCTGGAAACCGGCCAAGGGGTGGCCGAGCCAGAGACAGCCACTCCCAGTACCCCGGTCCCGGCTCTGGCCGTTGTGCCTATGGGGGACAAGGTGAAACTGGGCGGCGCCCGCCGCAGCCTGGTCCCCACCGTGAACCTGATCAGCAACGAAGGCCCGCCCAGCGAGGCCGAAGTGCTGCGCCGCCCCGGCAAGCCGGTTTATCCGGCTTTGGTGGTGAACCGCCCCGGTATCCTGAAGCCGGTTGAGGTGGTCAAGGCGACCATCAACCAGGACAACCGCTCCCCCGTTACTGTGGCCGGCGGGGAAGGCCGCTAGAGCAAGATTTGTGTATCCAGCTGATTCAACCTGCCGCTGACACCGGCAGGTTTTTGTTTTCTGGTACGGTAGGCAGAACGGGCAAAATTTGTTATATTGACCGTATTAGTAATAAAAGGAGGATGGAAGCGATGGTCAAAAAGAGGTGGCTGGCGTTGCTGCTGGCCTTGTTGATGGGGATGAGCATCCTCACCGGCTGCAGCCCCGCCGAGAAGAGTTATTACAGCCTGATGAGAGAGGTCAGTAC
>JAQVXF010000291.1 GCA_028709355.1 Syntrophomonas sp. | reverse complement strand
GTTCCTATGGATAAGGTTGGCAACCTCCTTACAAAAGAGGTCACCCCGATGTTCATAACTGGCAAACATGTCCCAGCTGGCACAAGCCGGGGAGAGCAGAACCACATCGCCGGCATCAGCCAATTGGCTGGCCTTTTGGACGGCGCACACCAAATCATCGACTTCATAGATATTCGTGAAGCCCTGTGAGATAACTGCACTCTTGATCATCTCTCTGGCTTCACCCAATAACACCAGAGCTTTAATTCGGGATGCCATCAACCGTGCCACCTCCGAATAATCGCCGCCTTTGGCCCGACCGCCGGCAATGAGCACTATTGGCTCGTCGAAGGCCTGCAAGGCTTTAACAGTCGAATCCGGATTGGTCCCTTTGGAATCATTGATATACAGGATGCCTTGGTGACTGGCTACCTGCTCTAGACGATGCCTCACCCCGGTAAAACTCCTTAGTGACTGACCGAGAGACTCTTCTCTGACTCCGGCCGACCAAGCCATGGCCGTTGCGCAGAGGATGTTTTCCAGGTTATGCCTGCCGCGCAAGACGATCCCTTCCAGTGGAACTACCAGCCGCCTGCCTCCCGTTTCGACCCGATAAATCCCATCCCCATCTATGCAGAATCCTTCCTCCAGGATGCGCTCAGCGGAGAAATATACCACCCGTGAAGCGGCGGCATGGCCATAGGCACGTACCATCTCGTCTTCATAATTCAGGACCAGATAATCCCGGCTGTCCTGCCGGCTGAAAATCCTGCCCTTGATCCGAGCATAGTTTTCCAATGACTTATGCCGGTCCAGATGGTCGGGGGTAATGTTTAATATCCCCGCTATATGGGGCTTGAAATTCTTGATTGTTTCCAGCTGAAAGCTGGAAACTTCCACCACCAGTTCACCGTTTTGCATATCATCGACAATACTGCACAAAGCCGTTCCAATGTTCCCTCCCATTGCGGTCGTCCTGCCGTCCTGCTCCAGCATGTGGTGCAGTAAGGCGGTAGTGGTGGTTTTGCCATTAGTCCCAGTGACAGCATACATCTCAACGTCTTCGGATTTCAGTTGGAAGGCCAATTCCAATTCTCCTATCAGGGGAGCACCACCCGCTCTGACCAGCCGGACGATCTCGCTGTCCAGCGGCACTCCAGGACTCACCACCACCAGATCCCAGTCTTGCCCGGAAGGATAGATTCCTGCATATACGGTGATGCCCATATCTTCCAAGCGCTCAGCCTCTATGCGAATCGCTCTCCTGTCCTTGGCATCATAGGCGGA
The DNA here is from genome assembly GCA_028709355.1 of Syntrophomonas sp. GTDB lineage: Bacteria > Bacillota > Syntrophomonadia > Syntrophomonadales > Syntrophomonadaceae > PHAA01. The sequence continues at coordinate 1,333 of JAQVXF010000291.1, read as the reverse complement.
AAGAACAGCCCCCCGCTTGGTTAGGGCTGCAGCTGCCGCCAGACCGCTGCGCGCCATGCCGATAACCAATACTCTTTTACCCTTAAAAGACATTCTTAATGCTCCTATCCTAGCTTATAAAACCCGCCAATCCCAACAGTACGAATCCAACCGATAACAGGTAGAAACGATATACCACTTGCGTCTCCGGCATACCCTTTAATTCAAAATGGTGGTGCAGGGGCGCCATCAAGAATACTCTCTTCCTGGTCGCCTGATAAGAAAGCACCTGGACAATTACACTGATCGTCTCGACCACATACACACCAGCAATCAATATCAAGGCAATCTCGCTCCGGGTCATGGCAGCCACTCCGGCCACTCCAGCGTCCAGAGCCATCGAACCGGTATCCCCCATGAATCCCCGAGCCTGGTGACGATTGAAAAACAAAAATCCCAGGCACGCTCCTGCCATCGCAGCACAATAGATCAGGAGACCATTGTGATTGGTCATCATGCAGATGGCCCCCAATCCCAGGAAGATAAACAAGGTTACTCCAGCGGCCAGTCCATCGAGGCCATCGGTCAAGTTAGCCCCATTGGCAGCCGATATCACCACTAGCACAATAAAAGGCAGATAACTATAACCTATATCCAGGACACCCCCGGAAAAGGGGACGACTATCTCCGTACCTCGCCCCAATCCATATATCAAGAGCCACCCAAAGACCAGACCAATAAGGATCTGCAGGCTCAGCTTCTCCCGGGCTTTTAAACCTAGCGATCGTTTGAGAACCACCTTTATATAATCATCCCAAAAACCGATGGCCCCATAGCATAAAGTTAGAAACACCATCGCCCGGACCTCCCGCTGATCGCCTGCCAATAGAACGCTGGTCAGGGTCATGGCGGTGATGATGATGATCCCACCCATGGTTGGAGTTCCAGCTTTTATGTAGTGGTTGCTGGGTCCCTCCTCGCGGATGCTCTGCCCTACTTTGAGCCGTTTCAACAAGGGGATCATTAAGGGCCCCATCGACAACGATATAGTAATGGCGACAACAGCCGCCAGACCAGCATCGATTAGATAATCTTGCATCCACTATCCTCCCAACTAGGATGGAACCAGCCACCCCTGCAAGAGCTCCTCAAGACGCATACCCCGCGATCCCTTGAACAAGACTACGTCCCGTCGGCTGACATGTTTTCTCAACCATGCCAAGGCGGCCCCGCGCTCCTTGAAACAGATCACCCGATCCGGGGCCAGGCCACTCTCCAACGCACCTTGAGCTATATAAGCGGCCCGGTCTCCCAACGTGACCAGCAAATCCAGATCCAGCTGCGCAGCCCGGCG
>JAQVXF010000290.1 GCA_028709355.1 Syntrophomonas sp. | reverse complement strand
ACACCCCGCTCTTGGAATCCACGATGATGCCTTGGCTCTCGATCACCCCTGCCTGCAGCAGTGGGGCCAGAGGCAGGATGGCGGAGGTAGGGAAACAACCTGGATTGGCTATCACCTGGGCTTTTTTAATCTGCTCTCTGTATAATTCCGGAATACCATAGACTGCGTCGGACAACATCTCTGGGGCTGCATGCACTGTCTCGTAGTATCGCTCGTAGACGCTCACATCTTTCAGGCGAAAATCGGCCCCCAGGTCGACGCACTTGATTCCCTCCGCGGATAAATCCTTGACCATGGGCACCGACAATCCATGCGGCAAGGCCAGGAAAACGGCATCGCACTGCTGCTTCAGCATGTCCAGGTCGGTCGCCCTGCAAGTCAGGTCGGTAAATGGCCTCAAGTGGGGGTATATTGCCGCCACCTGACGGCCAATATTTTCAGTTGAGGTGACCGCCACTACCTGCATCTCATCGTGGCCGGCGATCAGCCGCAGCAATTCCGCGGCTGTATAACCGTCGCCAATTATACCTACCTTGTACATAGTCTTACCCCCCTAATTTTATGGCACGTTTGTAATTATACATTCGTTTGCATAAACTTGCAATAACTAATTCGTGCCCTCACCAGATGGGTAGGATCTTGTGCCCAGGCCAGGTGCCCAGCTCCGACCGCTCAACCCCAGCTTTTGGTCCATGGCTGGCGATTCTATCCGTTCCCCATAAATCCAGCGCGGCGATTGACAACTGCCCGGCCTATCACTAAAATATACTCATCGGGTATAGTTTTACGGAGGTGCTCTATGTACATTAATCAGGCCACCGATTACGGCTTCAGGGCAGTGTTGTACCTGGCCCAGAAGGACAGCCCGGAATTGGCTGACGCCCAGACCATTTCCCGCCATGAGGTCATCCCTATTCGTTTCCTGCTGAAGATAATGCCCAGCCTGATCAAGGCCGGCATCGTCAAATCACAGCGCGGGGTGCACGGAGGTTATGGGTTGGCCCGGCCCCCTCATGACATCAGCCTGCTGGATGTGCTGGAAGCCATCGAAGGTCCCATTGCTCTTAATCGCTGCCTGGATGATGAGACCTTATGCAGTAAACAGGCGTCTGTCCATTGCAAGATTCACCAGTCACTGCAGGAAATCCAGGAGCAGCTGGCGGGGGAATTGAGCCGCCGTAATTTCGCCGACCTGATGGACTGAGAACCGTTCTCAGGCTCGGCGGAGTTAATACTATAACCCCAGCGACCCGATTATTATGCAGCTATAGTCTAATTGAAAAAGGAGGAGTAACGATGTCAACCATGGACAACCTGGCCGCCGCCTTTGCCGGCGAATCGCAGGCCAATCGTAAGTACCTGGCATTTTCCCAAAAAGCCCGCAAGGATGGTTTCGAGAAAGTTAGCCGCCTGTTCGGGGTGGTCGCCGAGGCCGAAACCCTGCACGCCCTAAAACACCTGGCAGTGATGAAGGAAATCAAGAGCACCGCAGATAATCTTAAGGCAGCAGTGGAAGGCGAGCACCATGAATTTACCGAAATGTATCCTGCCTTCCTGGAGGAAGCCGAGAAGGAAGGCAACACCCAAGCCAAGACTTCCTTCCATTTCGCCAATGAGGTGGAGAAAGTCCACCACCAGCTTTATGAAAAGGCCTTGGCGGCGGTGCTCAACAACCAGGACATGGATGTCGACAAGTTCTATCTCTGTCCGGTGTGCGGCTATGTCGAGGAGAATGCGGCGCCTAGCCGCTGCCCGGTCTGCGGAGCCCCCAGCGCCAGCTTCAAGGAGTTTTAACCGCCTCCTGGCCGCCTCTATAGTTGGGAGATTAGTCCAATCAATGCCTAAGGGACTGGTTATGTTGGTAACCAGTCCCTTGCTCGTGTCCAAATTTTTTAACGGATCCAGAAAAACAATGTTAGCAAGGTACTGAGCACAGCGGCGGAACAGGCGACCAAATGGCGGTCGTTTGATTTGACCTCCCAAAAAAATCCGACTGTTGTACCTATACCGAGGGCCTGTCCGGGGTACTTATGGCCACAAACTTAAGCCCTTATTATTCCCCTCCACTCTTGTTTTTCCGGCTGTTCATCCTTAGCCCGGTCCCAAGCAATGCTTCAGTTTGGCTGTCGAATAGCGAGTTGCGTCCCCACTCTCGCAAATCTTTTGCCGTTCTTCACCATGGATTATGGTGGCGGCCGCCGCTTGCGCCATGGCGGTCCAATCTAGGCGGTCTTCTGACAGCCCCCACAATAATAGATGCTGCCCCCCATATAGGTTTCCTTGCGGATCAGGCCTCCGCAAACCGGGCAAGCGCCTCCCACTGTGAGCCTACTGGCCTGGGTCTGGTAGCCACCGGCTAGCCCAAACAGGTCTTTCTCGGTGTTTCTCCCCCCTTGTGCCGCCATCTCCGCCAGGGTCTCCTTGATTACCGCAAAGAGGCGATCTTTTTCCTCACTGCTGAGGGTGCCGACTTTGCGTTTAGGATGAATCCGGGCCCGATAGAGGATATCCTGCAGGACCCCGTTGCCCAATCCCGGTATGCGCTGCTCGGTGGCCAGCAATGCTTTAGCACTAAGTCTGCCCATCTCCGGCCCGGCCAGCAACGCCTG
>JAQVXF010000289.1 GCA_028709355.1 Syntrophomonas sp. | reverse complement strand
GGTGTTCCCCAAGCGGAGTAAGGGCGGATCGCAGCAAATATGTTTCTTGCCTCCGATTAAATAGGTCGACCCCATAAGCTGCCGAGCAGGCGCCACGGACAGAGTGTTCCGGCCGGCCTTTACAACTGTGGTCATCCCACCCCAGCCCCGCCTCTTCCACAGACCCCACTCAGTGCTGAGTCCGGCAGCTCGCCAAAATTCGACCACACTTCCTTAATTCTTCAGCAGGAAAAATGACCTTCCATCGCGAATCTAAACAAGAGTTATTGACATGGAAAGGTGATTTTCTTGAGCTTCAAGGGTAAAGTGGTGGTGATCACCGGTGGTGGTCGCGGCATCGGTAAATGTATGATGGAGCAGTTCACTCGGGCAGGGGCTTTTGTGGCGGTAATCGACATCGCTCCCGGACCGGTCTATAGTGATTTCTACTATCGCGGCGATATCGCTGACCAGAGCATCCTGGAGGATTTTACCAACCAGGTGATCGCCCGCTACGGCAAAGTAGACTACCTCATCAATAATGCTGCGGTGAGCCTATGGGGGATACTCTCTGACCTCAAGTACGATGAGTTCATGTATGTACTGCAGGTAGGGACGGTGGCCCCATATATGTTGACCAAGCTGTTACTGCCTTATTTCACCGACGGGGCGGCAATCGTGAATATCTCCTCTACTCGTTCCTTCATGTCCCAGCCGGATACGGAGAGTTATGCGGCGGCCAAAGGAGGCATTACTTCGCTGACCCATGCCCTGGCCATCAGCCTGGGGGGGCGGGTGAGAGTGAACTGTATCTCTCCGGGCTGGATCGACAAGACCGGTACCGAATGGAGTGTCGAAGACCGCGAGCAGCACCCGGCCAAGAGATTGGGCCGCCCGTTGGATGTGGCCCGTTTGGCCATGTTCCTGTGCAGCGAAGAGAGCAGCTTCATCACCGGCCAGGATATTGTGGTGGATGGGGGGATGAGCAAGCTGATGATCTACAACGAGGATTTCGGCTGGAAATACGAACCCGATCCCAATGAACCCCGCTATCGGTATTGATCTGGGGGCGGCCTTTAGTATCGATACTGGCCCGGGCTGGATATCATCCCAATGCCCGGGATGTCCGCTGCCGGTATGGCGAAAGCGGCCAGGGATGCTCCCCAACCGGGGCTAAGGTGGTGGGGAGACTCAAGGGGGGGATGTCTCGGGACGGTTGTTTTCATCATGCGCCCGCGGATTTTTCACCAGTTAAACGGGGCTCTGAAGAAAATGATAATATTCACAATGATTGACAGCCTTTGGCAGCAGGTGTACACTAATAGTGAGCTCCAAGGAATTCCTAAGACGGAATGCCGGACTGAGCCGGGAAGCAGAAACAGAAAGTCGACAGCAGATCAAGGTGCTGGTGGAGGAATCCACTATATCCAAAGACGATCATTGAAAACGGAATACGACAGATAAACTAGACTCACATCCACGGCAAGCGGAAGATCAGTAATGAAGTGAAGCAAGGCAAGGATGGAAGTTGGGGGAACTGGAGTAGACCATGAGTAGGTGGGGATCCGGAAGACGAAGGCAGTGCGGGAAGCTGGAGACGGGAAACGAAGCAGTCGGCGGGGGAACGGCGGGAAGTTGATAAAGGTTCGTTGGAGCTCTGCTTTCGGAATAGACAAAGGGATCGGCTACTTTCGTAGCAGATCCCTTTATTTTATATGGGTAGATCTTAATTATCAAAGAAACTATTCAGAAGCAATGGCACCATGATGTCCCCACCCATTTACCCCATCTGTTTGGATTAGACTGAACCTAGACCGCTGGTCTCAGTACCGCACTGCCCAGGGCCAGCTCACGATTGGCACAGTATTTGTCGATGGCGGTCACCACGTACGATTCCCGGTAGCGAGGCGGGGTCAGGGTCACTGGCCACATGTGCTTGATGATGATATCTCGTTCTACCTTGTTCAAGGGGAAATGTTTCTCGGCGTTCTCCAGGGCGATACCCGGGTGGCGGAAACAATGGATGCCCTGTTCCGGTTTGGTGGTCCGGGAGTTATAAAAATAGAAATCATGCAACAACCCGCCCCGGGCCGCCGACTGGTAGTCCAGGCCCAAGCGCTTGCATATCACGAAACTGAGATATGATACATGCAGGCAGTGCTCCAACCGGGTCACGTGGTGATGGTGGGTAAAATCACCCAACTCCATCAATATCTCGTTCCAGGCTACATCACTGATGCAGTGATTATACTCCTGCCGCACCGGTGTAGTCACAGTTAAGTTCAATTTGTCGGTAATTAAATCAATCATCTTATCGATTATAACAGCCCGGTAGTTATTTTGCATCAGAAAAGCGGAGCGAAGATGCGCAACAGGTTTTGAGCGAATCTGGTTCTCCGCGGCTGGTTCTTCCAGACCGCCAGGCTGATCTCCTCGCTGACCGCGAAGGTGGCCAACATATCCTCCTTGATGTCTGTCAAAACCGGGGCTGCACTGATCCATACGCCGTTTTCGAAGTGGAGGAAAAAACTGCGGTAGTCCATGTTGATGCTGCCCATTACCGCACAATCATCGTCACTCAAGAGGGTCTTGGCATGGATGAAACCGGGGGAGTACTCATAGACCCGCACG
>JAQVXF010000288.1 GCA_028709355.1 Syntrophomonas sp. | reverse complement strand
GACAGATACAACTGGCTTGAAATGACCAGGGATGAAGTATCCGAACTCATTGACGAATTGAAGGAAAGATTGGGGTACAAGTAGGGTTTTTTATTTGCCTTTTAGAGTTGGCACATTTTACTAAGGTGGTGAGATCATGAACGGTTTAGCGGAACGGACAGAGATACGGGCAAATTTTGACCTTAGACGCAATTACCTGGCCCTGGCCTTGTGCCTCGTGAAACATAAATATTCCGTGAACAAAGCCATTAATCGCATATATGGCCCGATTATAGAGACTGGAGCGCGCCGAGAGATAAACAGCTGGACGGAAGAAGAACTCCAGCGCATTGATGATCTGAGATCGCAGGGGCTAACATGGCGGGAAATAGGTGCAGAGATGAACGCGCCGCCGCAATCGCTGCATGCGGTTTGGACACGACACTTTAAGGGAGGAGTTGAGCAGGATGGCGCATCCTGAGATGTTAAAGCGGGATTATTACACCGTCACCGGGGGCAAAATCGTAAGCCTGCCGGTGCGGGAACGACCGGAGTGTTTGGAGATACAGCTGATGGATGCCATTGGCCGCAAATTGCCCGGTTTATGTCTTGCCCTTGGTGCGGTGTTGGTTACCTATCATTACGGCTGGTGGATTGTCCCGGCAATGGCGGGGGCGGCAATAGTGCATAAGGCTGCAAAAAACCTGGGGTGGTGGTAGGGATGGCAAGCGATAAACAAAAACAAGCCTGGGATAGGTATTTCGCCAAAGTGGAACGGCGCAAGAAAATGCTTGAACTATACCATAAGGGGCTTATCGACCGCGAGATAGCCGCAGAGGCAGGAGTATCAACGCCAACGGTAACCCACTGGAGACACTACAACAACTTGCCATCTAACGGCGTAGGCTGCGGATTCGCAGGGAGAGGTGGCGGCGTCCCCATGGAGGAGATTCTCGATCCCAACCAGTGCGAGGTAATGCGGCAATTCTTGGGGTGCTTGCTGGCGTTGCAAGACGAATATCCTGATCGGAAAATAGACGTCGGGGTGTTTATGAAGGAATATCGCAGAGGGCTGCAAGAAAAGGTGGGATAACATGGTTTCCGGGCCAGGGTAGTTTGTTTTAAGGGAGGGAGGGTCGACCGCTTGGCTGATAGTGAGAACTATACCAAAATATCCAACGAGGTACTAGAAGCTCTGCCCAGGGCAAAGTTAAATGGCACTCAATACGCTATTTGCCTTGTGGTATGGCGATATACTTTTGGCTTCCATAGGTGCGATGCTGATCTGTCTGCTGGGTTTATTGCTGAAGCAAGTGGTACCAATCCCCGGCAAGTCAAGCGCGAGCTACAAGTACTTATCGAACGCAATATAATTCAGTCAGTAAACCCACGGCCGAGAGTAACTTCCACATTGAGGTTTAATAAAGACATTTCTACTTGGAAACTAGTGTCTAAAAAGACACCAGCACTAGTGACTAATTCACCCCCAGCACTAGTGCCTAAAAAGACACCAGATGACCTAGTGTCTAATTCGTCACTAGTGTCTAATCAGACACCAGGGGTAGTGTCTAATCCGACACCAGAACTGGTGTCTAATTCGTCACCTAAGAAAGAAAAGAAAGAAAACTATAAAGAAAATATATATAGTCTCGATGCCAGAAAAGTTTTCAACTGCTGGAATGAGCAGGGCGTTATTGTTCACCAGCAATTAACTGAGGATATGACTAAGGCTATTATATCTTCTTTGAAAAAGTATGGATTAGAAAAAGCAGTGCTGGCTATTCAGCGATATTCCAAAATTTATCATGATCCAGATTATTTTTTTAAGTACAAATGGACCCTGGTTAATTTCTTAAACAGGCGAAGAGGTTTGCCTGACTTTCTGGACGGTGGCGAGAAGTGGGAGGATTATAAGGCCCGGGGGCGGCCTAAAAGTAACGAAAAGAGAAGGGAGGAATCCGACTTTGACTGGGGATGGACAAAGGAGACTTGAAGCCTGCTGGCAGTATTTTGACCCGCCACGCAGGTTGAATAAATCTACTCTTGATGGCTATGTAGCCCAAACAAAACAGCAACAGGCGGCTCTGGACGCTTGCCGGACATATTCCCCGGGAGACATCCAGGCCGGGCATGGACTGTTTCTATTTGGCCCGTATGGTACCGGTAAAACCCATCTGGCCATTGCCACCGTTCGGAACCTAATGGAGCACAGCCCTAACCTGTTTGGAGTACGACAACGGGACACCGGCATATATGACCCGGCCCGGGAGGATTACCGGGGGCTGTGTTGCTCGTTTTTCAGTGTTGTTGACCTGTTGGACGCCATGCGACCGGGCAGCGAATCAAAGCGGGAAATGGGCGACTGGCTATTCCACCGGGCGAAGGCCGACGACCTAGTAATACTTGACGACATAGGCGCTGAAAAAGCTACCGATTGGGTGGCAGAACGGCTATATGCCATAGTCGATATCCGGTACCGCATGAACCGGGCAACGATATTCACCAGCAATCTATCGGAAAAGCAATTACAGGACCAGTTGGGGGGCCGCATCGTCTCCCGGATATTTGAGATGACTGAGCAGGTGCCAGTGATCGGCCCGGACCACCGGAGGAAGATGGCGTAGTCTGTTAA
>JAQVXF010000287.1 GCA_028709355.1 Syntrophomonas sp. | reverse complement strand
TGGTATCCGGGTTTGCATACCGCTCTCTTCCCCTATGAATTGAGCCTCCGGCATTAACCCGGCCAATTCCCGGCACAGTATATCTTGCACTTCAATATCGTAACTGGTGCGGAGATCCCCCGGCCCCGATTTCAATTGGACCTCGGCTTGGTCCAGGTCGGCGGCCAGTATCATCTTTCCTGCCTGTCTAATAATGCCGGTCAATCGTTCCAGCACACTTCTTCCCCCTGCCTGCAATTGATTTATTTTATTTTAACCAAATCTATCGGCCTGTAAGTAGCGCCGCTGTCACCCGGTGTTGACCGTCGTCTGGTTGAGTGCCGCCGGTGGTTGAAGTATACTCAGGATATCCGGATTAGAGTCTGTTGCCTGATGTAGAATCTACTCATTCACCCGCGGCCTATAGCAGTTCAGGCCGATTAAGAACCGTTCAACGAAAGGAGCGTTCCAGAATTGGCAATCGGCTATGCTTGTATCTCCCTGGGGCTTCCCGGCCGGATGAAAGGCTGCATTTTAAAAAACGCCACCCCGGAACGGCTGGACCAGGTCATAGCGGCCAACCTGGAGACCCTGTCCCGAATGCTGGATTATAACACCGACAAAGGTGTCAGCCTATTCCGGATCAGCTCCGACATCATCCCGTTGGGCTCCCATCCTGCCAATCTCAACCAGTGGTGGTTGGACCACAGCGAGGAACTGCAGCACCTGGGCGACAAGATCGCCCAGCATGGCCTGAGGGTATCCATGCACCCAGGCCAGTACACAGTATTGAATGCCATCGATGGGGATATTGTCGACCGCTCGATCGCCGACCTGGAATATCACGCCCGTTTCCTGGACTCCTTGGGTGTCGATGCCCGCCACAAGATAATCCTCCACGTAGGGGGGCGCTACCATGATGCGGTCGCTGCCCTGGACCGGTTCGCCCGGAATTTCAAGCGGCTGCCGGCTGCGGTGCAGGCCCGGCTGGTTATCGAAAATGATGAAAAGTTCCACATCGCCGCAGTGCTTGAATTAGCCCGTACCCTGCAGATACCTGCGGTGTTGGACGTGTTCCATCATCAGTGCTATCCTGCCCCCGGAGATCACCATGTGCTCGATTGGCTGGCGCAATGCCGCTTGACCTGGAAACCATCCGACGGTGTACAGAAGATCCACTATTCCCAGCAGGAACCTGGTTTGAGACCCGGTGCCCATTCCCGCACGATCCAGTTACAACCCTTCCTGGATTTCTATCAGCAATTACCCCAGCCGCTGGATATCATGCTGGAGGTCAAGGATAAAGACCTGTCGGCCCTTAAAGTCATCTATTCACTGGATCCCCAAATCCCCCGCCGCTGGGTCGAAACCGAGTGGGCCCGCTACAAATACCTGGTCATGGAGCGCTCCCATCGCCACTACCAGGCCATCGGCAAGACCATGAATCCATCCCTGCCGCTGGATGCGACCCGATTCTACCTGATGCTGGAAGAAGCCCTGGGTCATGACCCCCAGCCGGGACAGGCCTGGAACGCCGCCCAGCATGTATGGGGATATTTCAAGGATGTAGCCGGGGAAAAAGAGAAACTGCGCTGGCAGGACATGGCAGTCGGATACCAACGCGGAGAGGTGGGGCGCGCCCAACTCAAAAGCTACTTGAAAAAATTGGCTCACAAATATGGCCGGGACTACCTGTTGGATTCTTATTACTTCTTATTGGACTGAGCCTACCGATGCGCTCCGAGCAGACAATAATTATTTAACTCTCTTCCAGTATCTCTTTTTTCCGCACATCGTTTTTAAGCAGTGTATAGAGGACGGTAGCGATGGGTACCCCCAGCAGAATGCCCAGCGGACCGGCCAGGCCGGCCCCTACGATAGTGGCCAGCAGCACCCAGATACCCGGCAGTCCCAGGCTGCCCCCCACCACCCGCGGGTAGATGAGATTGCCTTCCAATTGCTGCAGAGCCATTAAGAATAAAGCGAACCAGAGAGCCTGCGTCGGCGAGATCAGCGCCAGCACCAGCACCGCTATCGCTCCGCCGATATAAGCGCCCACCATCGGCACCAGGGCGGTCACCCCCACCAGGGTACTGATCATCAGGGGGTATTCGAAGCCCATCACCAGCATGCCCACAAAACACAACACCCCGATGATCAAGGCCTCCAGCAACTGACCGTAGACGAACTTGTTGAAGACATCTACCGCAACATGATAAACGTACAACAGGCGTAAATATAATCCGGGCGGAAGATAGGTGCGGAATACCCGCTTGCTGTTGGCGAGGATGTTTTCCTTGTCGGCCAACAGGTAGATAGAAAAGATAAGGGCGATGAACAGGTTGAACAGGAAGCTGATCACCCCAGCGGTAATACCGACGATTGAGGAGAAGACCCCGGTCAGGTTTTGAACAAATTGCTTGATCGATTCCACCATTTGGCTAGTCAGCGAAGACAGGTCGATGGTCTGCAATTTCAGCATGGCGGTGATGCGGTCAAGGGAATCCTGGGAGTTGGATGCGTAGATGCTCATCCTCTGGATAAACTGCTGTACACTGTCGATTATCTGCGGGACTACGAATCCGGTCAGGGTAGCCAATACCAACAGCAACATGAGATAGGTGAGGAACAGAGCCAGA
>JAQVXF010000022.1 GCA_028709355.1 Syntrophomonas sp. | reverse complement strand
CCGTATGATCCATGAGCTGAAGCTGGCCGGGGTGGAGGTCAACCGCAAGATACTGGCCGATCTGGCCATCAGCGATCCTCAGGGATTTGCGCAATTGGCGGAGGTAGCCAAGAAATCATCCTAACCGGAAAAATGAAGGGCACCCAAAAAAAGTATGGTGAGTGAGCCATACTTTTTTCATAAGCCGGGTGACCTCCAACCAAAAGCAGGTGATGGGATTGCAGTTGATCAGTTCTGCTGATAACAAGTTCATAAAGCTGGCTTCCAGTCTCAAGCTGCGGAAATACCGGGAAGAGCTGGGCATGTTCCTGGTGGAAGGTGCCCGATTCGTGGACGAAGTGTTGGCCCAGCCGGAACTTATCGAGGTCATCCTGGTTAGGGCGGATCGGGCTGAGGAGATCGATCTGAACCGTCTGCCGGTTAAGAAGACGGTATTGGTGGATCCCAGACTGGCGAAACATTTCTGCTCGACCGAGAATCCCCAAGGAATTGCGGCAGTGGTCAGGAAACCGGACTGGTCTTGGAGCCAGACAATGGCGGAAGAAGGACTGCTGCTCTACCTGGACCGGATCGCCGACCCCGGCAACCTGGGCAGCATCCTGCGGAGTTGCCAGGCGCTGGGGGTCAAAGGGGTATTGATGTCGCCCGGTTGTGTCGACCTTTTCAATCCCAAGGTGGTTCGTTCCACCATGGGGGCCATCCTCCATCTGCCGTGCTTCACCGCCGTCGGTGTCGATGAGGTCAGGGCTTTGAGCCAGGCCGGATACTCCCTATTCTGCACTGATACCGAACAGGGGCAGCCCTACTATGATGTCGACTATAGGGGAGAAGTGCTGGTCATCCTAGGCAGTGAAGCCCAGGGGGTAGACAGGGAGCTTAGAAATGAATGCGGGCTTGGCATAAACATACCGATCGAACCCGAAGTTGAGTCTTTAAATGTGGCCGCGGCATGTGCTATAATTGTGGCTGAAGCACGGAGGCAGAAAAGCATCAACAAGGTGTGGAGTTAAGGATCGGTGTGAACCGACAGGTTCACGGTATATAATTCGGAGGGTTCACCGCTTATGCAGGATGAAGCTGAATTTCTATGGGACCTTTTTGAAACTTCTGGATGCATCATTTATTATCTGCTCTATAAAAGAATGGCACTTAACTGAATAATCTGGCGATGAACAGGACTAGTAGCCCGTAATCTAACTGACAGGGAGGCCATATCAAAGACTGCGAGTATGGCTAAGGGCAGAGAGGGTGAATTCACCTGGGAGCTGTGGGCTGAAATAGCAGTAGGTTCGACCGGTGGCCGCCGTTAAAGGCATGGAGTGAATCGGCTGCGGCTGGTTAAAAAGGGTGGTACCACGGAAGTGCTTTCGTCCCTGAGGACGGAGGTATTTTTGTTTTCTGGGGGCTTAACCCACGGCTCAAGTCAGCGCTGCCGCCACATATTTATTATTATTATTGCATTTAAGAGGGGGTATTGTGATGATTGACGTTTTGACCCGAATCAAAGACCAAGCCCAGCAAGATATCGCCCAGGCCTTGGAGTTCGAATCTCTCAACCAGGTGCGGGTCGGGATCCTGGGCCGCAAGGGTGAGATAACCCAGGTTCTGCGGGGGCTCAAAGACCTGGATGGGGAGCAGCGGATTGAGGTGGGCCGGATCGCCAATGAGATCAAGGGCGAACTGGAGGGATTGATCGAAGCCAAGACCCAGCAGCTGAAAGCCCAGGAACTGGAGATGATGCTGCAGAGCGAGCGGATCGACATAACCTTGCCCGGCCGGCCGGTTCCCACCGGGTCCCAGCATCCCATCAGCCGGGTTACCGATGAGATAAAAACCATCTTTATCGGCATGGGCTTTACCGTCGCCGAGGGGCCAGAGGTGGAGATGGACTATTACAATTTCGAAGCCCTCAATGTCCCCCGCGATCATCCTGCCCGGGATATGCAGGACACCTTCTATATCACAGAGGATATGCTGCTGCGGACCCACACCTCCCCGGTCCAGGTGCGCACCATGGAGAACATGGCGCCCCGGATACCGGTCAAGATCATCGTACCGGGGCGGGTATACCGTAAGGATGACGATGCCACCCATTCGCCCATGTTCCACCAGGTGGAAGGGCTGCTGATCGACGAGCGGATAACCTTTGCCAACCTCAAAGCTATGTTGATGTTACTGGCCCGGGAGGTATTTGGCGCCGATGTCAAGGTGCGTTATCGCCCTAGTTATTTCCCCTTCACCGAGCCCAGTGCGGAAATGGACATCTCCTGTGTAAACTGCGGCGGTGAAGGTTGTCGGGTATGTAAGCAGACCGGCTGGCTGGAGATATTGGGGGCGGGCATGGTCGATCCGCGGGTGTTGGAATATGGCGGCTACGACCCTGAGAAATATACCGGATTGGCTTTCGGAATGGGTATTGAGAGGATCGCCATGCTGAAGTACAAGATAAATGACATGCGCTTGCTGTTTGACAATGACAAGCGTTTCCTAAGTCAATTTTAGGGGGGTGGCCGTATGCATGCATCGATCAACTGGTTAAAGGAATATGTGGATTTCACCTGGAGCGGTGAGGAATTGGCCCACCGGCTGACCATGGCCGGGATAGCCATCGAAGACGTACAAGAGGTCGAGGGCGACAGCATCCTGGGCCTGGATCTGACCCCCAACCGGGGTGACTGCCTGGGCATCATCAACCTGGCCCGGGAGGTGGCTGCTTTGACCGGCCATGAGGTATCCCTGCCGGCGATTGACATCCGCGAGACCGGGGATTCTATCAGCGACTTGATTAGAGTCGAGATTAGTGCGCCCGACCTATGTCCCCGCTACACTGCCCGCTTGGTCCGAAATGTCAAGATCAAGCCCTCTCCGCAATGGATGCAGGACCGCTTGCTGAGTTGCGGGGTTCGTCCTATCAATAACGTGGTGGACGTCACCAACTACGTGATGTTGGAGTGCAATCAGCCCCTGCATGCTTTCGATTACGACCTGCTCAGTCAGGCCAAGACCATCCTGGTGCGGCGGGCCCAAGCCGGGGAAAAGATCACGACCCTGGATGGAGTCGAGCGGGTGCTCAATGGAGATTCTCTGCTCATAACCGACGATGGACACCCGGTAGCGCTAGCCGGTGTAATGGGCGGGCAAAACACCGAAATCGGAGCGGATACCGTCAATGTGCTGCTGGAGTCAGCCTATTTCCAGAATATCGGTATCAGACGAACATCCAGGCTGGTGGGTCTGCGCAGCGATTCATCCATCCGATTCGAAAAAGGCACCGATGTAAATGGGGTGGTTTATGCAGTAAACCGGGCCGCTTATCTCCTGCAGGAGCTGGCCGAAGCCGAGGTGGTAAGCGGGGTGGCCGATTGTTACCCCCAACCGCTGGCGGTCAAGCAAGTAGTGTTGAGGCCGGCGCGGGTCAATTACCTATTAGGGACCGAAATGAGCGCCGACCAGGTGCGGGGATACATCGACAGTCTGCATTTTACCTGTCAAGTGCGAGATGGGGATTTGATCGTCACCATACCATCCTACCGTCCCGACATAGATCTGGAAGCGGATCTGATCGAGGAAGTGGCCCGCTTGTATGGATATGATTCTATTCCCGCCCAGCTGCCGCCCGGGATCACCCAGGGCGGTCTGACCCCGTTTCAAGCCTTCCGGGACCAGGTCAGCCGATTTATGGCCGGATGGTTTTATGAAGCAGTCAACTACAGTTTTGTTGCCACTCGTTATTTCGATATGCTGCGGCTGCCGTCCGACAGTCCCCTGCGCGAGGTGGTGGTGCTTGCCAATCCTCTTTCCGAGGAACAGGCCATTATGCGCACCATTCTGTTGCCCGGTCTTCTGGAGACGGTGAGTCGTAACCTGGCCCGCAAGAACAGTAACCTGGCCTTCTTTGAAATGGGCTCAGTGTTTCATCCCCGGCCCGGCTCTCAGCCCCGCGAGGTTCTTAAACTGGCTGCCGTGGTGGCCGGGCGGGCGGACGCCAACTGGTTCAAGACAGACCTGGAGATGGATTTCTATCACCTCAAGGGGGTGGCAGAGAATCTGCTTAGTACCCTCGGGATTGAGGCAGTAGAATGGGTGGAAGGCCATGATATCAGCTATCACCCGGGTCGTTGTGCGAGTTTGCGCTGCGGGCAGCTGGAGCTGGGAGTGCTGGGAGAGATCCACCCCTTGGTTCGGCAGAATTTTGATATCAAACCCCGGGCCTGCGGACTGGAGTTGGACCTACACCAGCTATTCGAATTGTCCCGCCTAAAGGTTATGTCTGCGGAAGTCCCCCGCTATCCGGCGGTAGAACGGGACATCGCCATCATCGTTCCCCAGGATCTGCGGGCGGCCCGGGCCGAGTCGGTTATCAGCCGGGCAGGGGGAGATTTATTGAAAAAGGTATCCATATTCGATGTTTACACTGGGGAACCAGTCGCAGCCGGTTACAAGAGCATGGCTTATAAGATGACGTTCCAGTCGGGAGAAAGAACCTTGACCGAAGCTGAAGTCACCAGCCTTATGGAGGACATCCGAGCGGCTTTGAGTTCAGAACTGCAGGTCTCCACCCGTTAGTAATCAGCCCAGCCAACAACCACGTACGGAGTTGGGATTTACCAGCTGCCTGGATTCACTGGTATCAACCGAGTCAATGATTTGACCGTCACGATTGCCGGGAACTGAATCACTCCCCTTTGAGTGGACCGCTGAGATGAATTCAGGCCGCAAAGGGGAGTTTTGCTGATTATAACGAGGGGCGATTGGACCAACTGGCAACTAATTTAATCGAGGCAGGGGCTGCGGGGAAAGTATTTTCCGGGGCGGGGGCAGGCGGGGATGGTATTAGCGGCATCGATGTGGTGCTGAATCGTATATAATAGTACTATCATCGGAGGGGAGAATGAGACATGCCGACTGCCGGACCTAACGAAGTAGTGAATGTTGTGGTTAAAAACGTGGGATCATTCAAGGTGGCCCGCGGTTCCACGGTGGGTGAGTTGTGCGCTCCTATCCAGGAGGGACGGGCCTACCCGATTGTGGCCGCCATCATCCGCAATACCTTGCGCGATCTGCATTATGTCTTCAAGTATGACTGTGAGGTGGAACTGGTCGATACTACCTGTCCGGCCGGTTTAAGGATCTACCGCCGCAGCGCCACCTTGGTACTGATAAAGGCCTGCCGGGACCTGTTCCCGGATCGCACCCTGATGATAAAACATACCCTCTCCAACGGCTTGTTTTGTGAATTCCTGGGCGGGCCCAGTGCTGATATCGAGATTGAGCAGATCCAGAACCGTATGCGCCAGATTGTCCAACAGGACTTGCCCATCAACCGCCACCTGATGGAGAACGATGAAGTGCGGCGGATATTCATGGAGCAGGGGCAGGACGATAAGGTCAAGCTGATGCGTTATCGCGACAAGGAAGCCGCCCATGTATATGAGTTGGACGGTTTTGTGGAATACTTCTATGGCTATATGGTCAACCGGACCGGTATTTTGGGAAAATTCCGCCTGCTCTACCATTCTCCCGGTATGGTTCTGCGCACCCCTGAGGTCGATGATCTGGATCTCATCAAACCTTACCGGGAGCAGCGTAAATTGGCCATGATCCACCAGGAGGCCAAGGAGTGGGCGGAGATGCTGCACGTGCCGCATGTGTCATCGCTTAACGATATGATAACCCAGGATAGGATCGATGATTTGATCCGGGTCAATGAAGCTCTGCATGAAAAGAAGATCGCCTACATCGCCGATATGATAAGCGACAATCCCAGCATCCGGGTGGTACTGATCGCCGGGCCCTCATCCTCAGGCAAGACTACCTTTGCCCAACGGCTGTTGATCCAACTGCGGGTCATCGGGCATCACCCGGTGTCCATCTCCATGGACAACTACTTTGTGGACCGGGTCATGACCCCACTAGATGAGGAGGGTAACTATGACTATGATTGCCTGGCAGCGGTCGATATCGATCTTTTCAACGATCAGTTGGCTCGCCTCATCGAGGGTGAGGAAGTGGAGATCCCCATCTACAATTTCAAGACCGGACGCCGGGAAGAGGAGGGCTATCGGATCAAGATCCCAACCAATGAACCCATCATCCTGGAAGGCATCCATGCCTTGAACGACCAGTTGACTTTCAGCGTGCCCGTCAAGAACAAGTTTAAGATATATATCAGCGCCCTGACCCAGCTCAATGTCGATTACAGCAACCGGATCCCCACGACCGATTCGCGTCTCATCCGACGGATAATCCGGGACCACCGCACCCGGGGCAACCCGGCCATCAAAACCATCCGGCAATGGGCTTCTGTGCGGCGGGCAGAGGAAAAGAACATCTTCCCCTTCCAGGAAACTGCCAATGTGATGTTTAATTCCTCACTGGTCTATGAATTGGCTGCCCTGAAATTGTTCGCCGAGCCCTTATTGGAAGCTATCGACAATGATATGCCGGAACACGTAGAATCGAGCCGCCTGTTGCGCTTCCTCAGCTATTTCCGGGCCATACCTACCCAAAACATCCCCCCCAATTCGATCCTGCGGGAATTCGTCGGGGGCAGCTGGTTTGAGGTTTAAGCCGGCGGCAGGGGAGGGGAGGACGTTAGCCCTAACAATTTTAAAAACTGGGGTTGCATGAACCAGAGCAGATCGCCCTGGGTCGGGTGGTAAGAGCGTAGTTGAAACCCGGCAGCAGCCCCCTTTTTATATGGCAGGGGCGTTCCCGCCAGCAGTCTACTCCATTCACTCAGATAGGGCTGGTGGCCGACTGCCACCAGTACTTCCGCTGATCCCACTCGGACCAATTCCTGGGTGAACCTTGGCCAGTCCCCATCGCCTATGCAGGGAACCTCGACTATCTGCTCCACTCCCAGCGCATCAGCCAGGATAGAGGCAGTCTGGACTGCCCGCCGCAAAGGACTTGACCAGATGATGATTTTTCGCGAGCCGATCAACCGGACCAGGGGGGGGACTGCCTGGCGCATCTCCAGGGCGCCTTTATCAGTCAGAGCCCTTCCCTCATCTTCGACTCCCGGATCCCTTTTGACCGCTTTGCCGTGCCTTACCAATATCAGTTGGTCCAGCACCGATACCCCTCCTTCATTTCCTGGTCACCGGACTATTGCTGGTTGGGGGATGTCACTGCCTGGGACAGGCGGCAGAAATAGGTCTGGCTGCTGAAAATTTTCTTGCCCCGTTTATCGATACGGTAATAGCGGCCATCATTTTTCAGGAGGCGCGCTTTGACCGTGTCCCGCAGGTATGCATCCAGGATACTCTTGAGCCGGGCTTTGTTGTTGTCGGCCTCCACCGGGAACATGATCTCAATGCGCCGGTCCAGGTTGCGGGTCATGAGGTCGGCGCTGGATAGGAAGGTGCTCTCTGCCCCATCGTTATAGAAATAATAGATGCGGCTGTGCTCCAGGAACCTGCCTACCACGCTCCTTACCCTGATATTTTCGCTGCATCCCGGGACGTTTGGCTTGAGACTGCAAATACCCCGCACCAGCAAATCTATCCTGACTCCCGCCTGGGAGGCGGCGAATAACTCCTTGATGATCGGTTGGTCCACCAGAGAATTGATTTTGGCGATTATATGCGCTGGCCGACCCGCCCGGGCATGCTCCATCTCCTGGCGGATGAGGGCGGTCAACCGTTTCCGCACCGTGTTGGGGGCCACTTCCAGTTTATACAGACTGCCCAGGTTAGAATAGCCGGACAGCATATTGAAGATAGTGGAAGCATCGGCGCCCATACTGGCATTGGCGGTCAAAAGGCCCAGATCCTCATAGGAGCGGGCGGTCACGTCGTTGTAATTGCCGGTACCCAGGTGTAGGTAGCGCTTGATGCCGTCATCCTCACGTCTTACTATCAGCAGCATTTTGGCATGTACCTTAAGACCGGGGAGTCCGTATATGACGTGGCACCCGGATTTCTCCAGGCGTTTGGCCCAGGTGATATTGTTCTCTTCGTCGAACCGGGCCCGGAGTTCCAACAGCACCGTCACCTGTTTGCCGTTTTCAGCGGCCCGTTCCAGGGCGGCAACGATGGGTGAATTACCGCTTACCCGATACAGTATCTGCTTGATAGCCAGTACGCCGGGATCCTCGGCAGCCGCTTCTACCAGTTGGACCACCGGTTGGAAGGACTCGTAGGGATGATGGAGGAGAAGGTCCTGGCGAGCTATCAGGCCGAACAAGTCTTGTCCGCTTTGAAATATGTCCGGCACCCGGGGCCGAAAGAGGGGGAAGCGTAAGTGGTCGAATTCCGGTCCGGGAGCAATCCTCATCAAAAAGCTCAGATCCAGGGGACCGCTTATCTCATAGAGGCCTCCTGCCGGCACTTCCAGTTCCTCCACCAGGCGCTCCACCAAGCGGACATCCAGACCCTTTTCGTACTCCAAGCGGATTACCTCGCCCCATTTACGTTGCTTGACCGACTGTTCGATGGCTTCCAATAAATCTTCCGCGCCCTCTTCATCCAGGCTGAGATCGGCGTTGCGGGTGATACGGAAACACCCTCTGGCCAGGATGCGGTGTCCGGTGAAGAGAGCGGGCAAGTGGTCCTTGATGATTTCTTCCAAGAACACCAAGGCAGTCTTATACAGGGGGGAAGGTATCCTGACCATTCTTTCCAATACCGAGGGAACCTGCACAGTAGCGAAGACCGGTTCCGAATCATCATCCGGATTGGCCAGCAGCAGGGCAATGTTGAGGCTGCGGTTCAACAACAGGGGGAAGGGGCGGCTGCTGTCCACCACCATGGGGGTCAGTACCGGGAAAACGGAGCGCAGGTAATAATTATCCAGAAAGGCCTGTTGGTTTTCGTCCAGCTTCTTACCCTTGCTGAGGTGAATCTGTTCCCTTTTCAAACCGGGCCGCAGAGACCGGTTGTAACAATGGTAGAGATCAGTGATCATAGAGTGGACCGTCTTGGACACTTGGTCCCAGACCTGTTGCGGGGTCAGACCCGCTTCATCCGGTTCTGCCAAACCCGCTTGCAGTTGGTCCCAAACCCCGGCCACTCTGACCATGAAAAACTCATCCAGGTTGGTGCTGGTGATGGAGGCGAACCAGGCTCGCTCCAGCAAGGGAATGCTATTATCCTGGGCCTCTTCCAAAACCCGCCGGTTGAAACCCAGGGAGCTCAGTTCCCGGTTTATATAGTTGCCCGCGGCATCCGCGTTGCATCCCCGCATGGTGCTCATCCTTTATGTTTGATGATGGGTTTTAAACCATAAACCTCGGCGAAGAAATCCAGGTGAGCGGAGAAACTCCACCCTTCCAGGAGGAAGTCCCCCTTGGATTTTACCTTGAAGACCACTTCCGTTCCGCTGACATCCAGGTCGATCTGTTCAATGGTACTGTGATGGGATATGTTCAAAGCGTTGGCTATCTTCAATATCGCCGCCAGCTTGCTGACCATTATTTGGTCTTCCCGGTCCAGGGAGTGATAGTTGTCGTGCCAGCGCTCCGGAAGCACTTGGCTATGGTAGCGGGCGATGTTAGCCACCACGGCCAATTCCCGATTGGCAAAACCGAGGATCTGCTGAGACCGGATGATGTTGCCGGACTGCAGTTCATGCCCATCGGAGCTGATATATTTTCCTACGTCGTGGAGGATGCTGGCCACCTGGAGGTAGAGCCGCTCCCTCTCCCGGTAGTGGTGCACCGGCTTCAGATAGTCGAAGATACGGAGTGCCATGTCCTCCACTTTCCCGGAGTGGGTCTCATCGGTACCGAATTTGCGGCCCAAGTAGCGGACCGAACTGATGATGTCGTTGATGTATTCTTGTTTGCGGCTGGTATCGAATCTCTCATCGGCCAGATTGGCCAGCACCCCATGGCGCAGTGATACCTGCGGTACTTGTATCCCTGCCGCACCAGTGGCGCGCAGGAAGCGGCGGAATATTATCGCCGATGGCAGCAGGATCTCGGCCTCATTGCGGTGCAACTGGTAGCGGCCGATGATGGTATCGGGGGTCATATTTTTCAGGAGTGCATAGACCTTTTCCAAGGTGGCTCGGTCCAGAAAGTGGCGATCGGAGCTCAATTGGTCCGCGTGCCCCAGTTTTAGTATAGAGGTCAACTCCCCGCCCAGACCGATCACATATTTGAAATCCTTACTCTGGCGCAGGGAATCCAGCCAGTAGATCTTGCTTTCCAGGAATTCTTCGATCACAGCCGAGAATTCCAGGGTGACCCGTTCCAGATCGGCCAGCAGCTCCCGCAGCCGCAGTGAGCCTATCTTGACATAATCAGTGAATTGAAGACAGCCATGGTTGTACACAAAAATCTCCAGACCGCCCATACCCAGACTGACCAGCAAAAGACCGTCCTCCGACATGGTGTGCAGATCACAAATGCTGTCCCGCATCGATTTGAATTCATAGAAACGTTCCTGCAGGTTATTGATGACTTCTACCTTGAGGCCGGTACGCTGGCAGATCTGGTCCAGGACGTATTCGCGATTGGAAGCCTCCCGGATCCCGGTGGTGGCCACCGCATGATAATGCTTGACCCGGTAATCCTTCATTAACTGGGCGAAGGACTTAAGAGTACCGCAAAGTTCCTGGGCCGATGACGAGCCGATCTGGCCGCTGGCAAAGGTGTCACGACCGATCTGAGTCGGTTTCCACACATCCTCCAGTGGATGGATGGCACCTTCGGCGGTAATCTCTGCAATCATCATGCTCACGAAATTGGTACCGACATCGATGGCCGCCACAGTCTGGCGGGGAGATTTTTTCATCCTCAAACCTCTTTTCCCGGGATTATCTTCCATTATAGCAGGTCTGCGGCGCAGGTGAGAGCTCCACACTCAAAATCCCGTCAGCTACAGAACCAGTTGGTTTCCC
>JAQVXF010000286.1 GCA_028709355.1 Syntrophomonas sp. | reverse complement strand
CTTCGGCCAGGTAAACCAACTCGAATCCCATCTCCTGCCAGAGCGGCGTACCGGCGCCGGTGTTGCAGATAGCATTATAGAGCACCTTGCTTATCCCTTTGTTCTCCACCTCATTGCGGCTCAATTCAACATCCTCCCCTGTGGACTAACCAGTCCAGATATTATCATCACAGAATAAAATATTATCACTTCCTGAAATATTTTCAAAGAGATGGTCCAGCAGAAAATATTTCCGGCCGGGCGATCGATATTTCATGAGACAGTAGACATATTTTATCAAGCAAGCGATATAATGATGATGATGGTACCATGCCTTCCGCAGGAGGCTGGACCAGGCAGCAGTCTATGCTCCTGAAACGGGAGGCGGCTGAAATTTGATCGTATACATACTCCTCGCAATCTTACTTATAATGGTTGCACTCCTCTTCATTCCATTGCATTTTTTCGCTCAGGGTCAGATAACTGAAGACCTCGCGCTGGAGATGGGCCTAGCTTGGGCGGGTGGGTTGGTGGCCGCCCGCTGGAGACTGCCTCCGCAGGATAAGCCGGGGGCGGAAGTGCGGGTGGGACCGTGGAACAAACCCCGTCGTTCTGAAGAATCAGAGGAGCCATCTCAATCAACCGATCAGGATGATGAAGCCGGAAAGAACAAGCGCCTGCGCCGCCGGGACCAGCCACCGGCCAACGAATCCGGCCGCAAGACCAACCGGAATGTAGTGCGATCCATCCTGGACCGGCAGGTACTGGCAGAAGTCCTCGCCTTGCTGGCTGCCATCTGGCGCTCCCTGCGGTTGCGCTGTAACCTGGATGGTTATTATGGTACCGATGACCCGGCCTCTACCGCTTACATAGCCGCCTTTATCACGGCTCTCAAGCACTGCGGCCGGTATCCGGGATTGAACCTGAATCCGCGTTTCGACCAGCTGACAGTCAACCTGACCGGAGCCCTGCAGGGGCAGTTGGTTCCCGGGCTCATCATCCTGGACCTGGGACGTTTCATGTTGAAGACACCCATCCGTAAGATCTGGTGGACCATGTTGCGGGAGAGAAACAACCGATAGGAGGAATGGAAATGTTTAAGGAAGACATGGATGCCCTGGCCCAGCACTTGGAGAATATGGTCAAAAGCAAGACCATAGTCGGCGAACCCATAATCGCCGGCAGTGCCACCGTCATACCCATCATCACCGCCAGTTTCGGATTTGCGCTGGGGGACGGGGAAGGAACTGATTCCGCCAAAGGAGGCGGCAAGGGCAGCGGCGGAGGCGGCGGAGCCAAGATCAGCCCCACTGCCCTGCTGGTAGTCAAAGGAGAAGATGTTCAGGTTTTCAACCTGGGTGAGAAAGGCTCCCTGGACAAACTGGTCAGCCTGGTGCCGGAGATCATAACCAAGATATCCGAATTCAAAACGCCCAAATCCGGAAGCACAACTTCGGATTAAGGGAACCGCTGGAATGACTCGCTAATATTTTCCCAGCCGGGGCGGGGGCTATGGTCTGGCAGTCAGGATAGCGGCCAGGGCGGCCCCCAAACCGGAAGAATCCTTCCCCAGCCGTACTTCTGTCTGCTCCGCGGAACCGCTATCATCCAAACCGCTGCGGATGGCGGCGGCGAAACCAGGCATCTTTTCATACAACGAGCCATCGATGCTGATCAGGTGCCGGCGGGTCCTGCCCGGATCAAGGTGGCTGACGATGCCGCCGTAGGTGGCGGCTATCAAGCGGCCGGAGCGGATGACCAGGGCTTCTGCCAACCGCTGCCAGCAGGGCAGTTCGTCGGGACCGGGGCTCCAGGGCTGGGCTCCGATATACATGCTGTTCGTAGTCAGCAGAGACGACATTTGGCGGGAATCGATGGAAGCAGGCGTCACCAGAGCACCGGCAACCGGCTCCAGGCTGGAGAAATGTTCAGGGTCGAAGGCCAGATCCAGCAGCATGAGCCGGAACAGCTCACCCAGGTAGGCCCCGGCCACCATCTTCTCCAAGCGCTGGTGCCCGCGATTGCTGCTGTGGCGGTCCAGTTCCTCATCGTACCGGGTGAGCGGCAGGACAGCGGCCCGGAAATTGCCGGCTTCGATGTTGATTATCCGCCCCCGGTGGTCCATGAAGCAGGAATTATGACCAGTGCCGCAGACGGAGCCGATGTCGGCGCCCTCATCCTGGTAGGCGGCGCACAGCAGGGTGGCGACCGTGTCGTTGAGCAAAGCCCGCGTCTGAATACCCTTCAATCCTCTCCGCTGCAGGGCTTCGTCCAGCAGTCGGTTGACATCCTGTCCCACTACCCCACCGGTCTTGATCTCTTTGGTCCACTCCAGCAGCGTCCCAGAGTTGCGGTCTTGGGCCTGGAAAGGGAAAGAGAAGCAGTGGCCCAGGCCGATCGACGGGTCACCCGCCGCGAAGGCATCGATCTCGGCGGCGATATAATCGAACAGTTGGGGGCCGTCCACCGCCGCCGCGGTCAAGTCCTGCCCTAGCCGGTTGTGGCGCAGGTTTATTACTTTGGTCTGGAGTGTTTGGAAGGAGCGGTCACGGAGCCGGATCCGGGACAGCCGCAAGTTGGAGCCACCAAAGTCCAGGGCCAGGGCTTCCCCCCGCTCCGCACCACTAGGCCGGCCGAAATGGCTGTCCA
>JAQVXF010000285.1 GCA_028709355.1 Syntrophomonas sp. | reverse complement strand
CTATGGCGCTGTCCGGAACCGGCTCCCCGATCTCCGCCATGGTGGCTTTGAATAGTTCCCGGTCCTCGGCCCGGGCGATGGCTTCCAGGGGGTACCCAGCAGGGGGACCCCATATTTGTCCAAAATCCCCTCGCGGTGCAGTGCCAAAGCTAGGTTGAGCCCGGCCTGCCCGCCCATCGAAGCAATTATCCCGTCCACCTGCTCCCGCTGCAAAATCTTATCGGAAGTCTCCACCGTCAACGGTTCGAGGTAGACCCGGTCGGCCATGTTTACATCGGTCATGATAGTGGCTGGGTTGCTGTTCAACAGCACTACCCCGATACCTTCTTCACGCAGCACCCGGCAAGCCTGGGTACCGGCATAATCAAATTCCGCCGCCTGCCCGATCACGATGGGCCCGGAACCGATCACCAGCACTTTTTTTATATTGCTATCCACCGGCATGAATCGCTTCCTCCTTATAATCCTGCGGCAGTCGACATTTCCTTCTCCCGCTGTTTTCTCACCATGGCCAGGAATTGGTCGAAAAGGTAGCTGGAGTCGTGGGGGCCGGGAGCGGCCTCGGGGTGGAATTGCACCGACATGATAGGTCTTCCCCGGTGCACCAGCCCCTCCACGCTGCCATCGTTCAAATTGATAAAACTTACATCCATCCCCTCCGGGAGCGAGGCTGGATCCACCGCGTAGCCATGATTCTGGGCGCTCACCAGGCAACGTCCCGACCGCAGGTCCTTGACGGTATGATTGCCGCCCCGGTGCCCGAACTTCATCTTATAGGTGCGAGCTCCGGCAGCCAGGGCGATCAGCTGGTGGCCCAGGCATATCCCCAGGGTGGGGACGATCGGCAGCAACTGGCGGAGCTGGGCCACCACTCCGGCACATAACTGGGGATCACCGGGGCCATTGGACAGAACCAAACCATCGGGGACAGTCGCCATGATTTGATCAGCACTGGACCCGGCCGGCATCACCATCACTCGGCAGCCCCTTGTGGTAAGTGCATCTAAGATATGTGACTTGACTCCGCAATCCAATACTACTACCAGCAGCTCTCCATCCCCGTAACAGGATGGTGCTGCCTGGGTTACCGCATCTACCAAGTCTTTTCCCTGCCACGACTCACCCCGGGCTGCCATCCCCACTATATGGTCCCGCTCCTCCAGGCTGGTGGTGAGAACCGCCCCCATGGTACCGCGACTGCGTAGGATGCGGGTGAGAGCCCGGGTATCGATACCGGTCAGGCATGGTATCCGGTAGCGCTGCAGGAATTCGGTTAGGGTCCAACGAGACTGGTAATGATCAATTTGAGCAGCCATCTCGTGGATGACCAGCCCTCGCAAGGCCGGGTAAGGGGATTCGAATCCGTAGTCTCCGCAGCCGTAATTGCCGACGCTGGGATAGGTGAAAGTCAATATCTGGCCCGCATAGGAGGGATCGGTGATTATCTCCTGGTACCCATTCATACTGGTGTTGAACACCGCTTCGCCGTCGACACAAACCGGCCCATTCAACATCTCCCCGTCGAAAACTACCCCATTGGCCAGGACCAGGTATCCAACCATTCCATATCTCTCCTTTTCTATGCTGGGTTCATATTCCATCCTATAAGTCGTACTCATATCCTGTTTCAAATTGCTGTAGGCCGCACCGGCCTGGTTCGATTGGGTTCGAACCACTATCACCGACCCGGTTCAGCCCAGCATCATTTGATCAGGCTGTGCCCGGTCAGGTATCGATCCACTTCGCGGGCGGCCAGCTTGCCTTCCTGGATGGCCCATACCACCAGGCTGGCTCCGCGGCGCATATCACCAGCCACGAAAACCTTCTCCAGGTTGGTAGTGAAGGAGCCGAATTCCGCCGCCACATTGCTGCGGCTGTCGCGGGCCAGGCCCATTTCTTGAGGAAGGGCATCATCAGGTCCGGTAAAGCCCAGGGCTAACAGCACCAGGTCCGCCGCCCATGTCTTTTCACTGCCGGGTACCTCCAGCGCCTCCATGTTCCCGGCGGGGCTGCGGAACCAGTTGACCGTCACCGTCTGCACTGCTTGCACCTGTCCCTGGGCATCGCCCACCAGGCAGCGGGTAGCGGTCAGGTAATGGCGAGGGTCGGTCCTGCTGCGGCTGATGGCCTCGACCTGCCCGTAATCGGTCTTCTGGCGGCGGGGCCATTCCGGCCAGGGGTTGTCACTTTTGATGCGCCGATCGGGGGGCTGGGGCTGGATCTCCAGCTGGTGCACGCTGCGGCACCCCCGGCGCAAGGCGGTGGCGACACAGTCGGGGCCGGTATCCCCCCCGCCGATGCCTATCACATCTTTGCCGGCGGCGCTGATGAAATCATCGCCCCGGACCGTCCCGCTCAGCAGGCTGCGGGTAGCGCCTTTCAAATAAGCCAGCGCCTGGTAAACCCCGCCCAGCTGGCCTCCCTCCACCAGCAACTCCCGGGGTTGACCGGCGCCGCCGCACAGGATCACGGCATCGTAATTGGCCACCAGTTGGGCCGCCGGCAGGTCGGGGCCGATCTCAGTACCAACCACGAACTTGATGCCGGCCTCCTTCATAATCGCCAGGCGGCGGTCGATAACCGATTTGCCCAGCTTCATATTGGGGATCCCGTACATCAGCAGCCCCCCGGGGCGGTC
>JAQVXF010000284.1 GCA_028709355.1 Syntrophomonas sp. | reverse complement strand
TATGGTTTCTTGTATGCTGGCCAAAAGATTAGGCACCCAGACCACTGTGGCCCGGGTCCGTAATCCCGAATACCTGGAACTTAAGGATATTTCCTTCAACCAGATGATGGGCATTGACCTGATCATAAACCCGGAACGGGTCACTGCCCGTGAAATTGCGGCCATCATACGCAATCCCGAAGCACTGAATGTGGAATTCTATGCCGATTACAAGATTCAGCTGCTGGAGTTGGAGATAAAGCCAGAGTCACAGTTGGCCAACAAGAAGATCCGAGACCTCGATACATCGCTTCCCTATAATATAGTGGCTATCGTACGCAGTCATACCATGCTGGTGCCCAGCGGCGATGACTCCCTCCTACCCGGCGACCGCATCAACCTGATGGCCCGAACCGTCGATATGAAAGCAGTTGAGCAACTGCTGGGCTTCCATTCCCACAAGGTGGAGCACGTTACCATACTGGGGGGAGGGCGCACCGGTTTCTACCTGGCTTGGATACTGGAGGAGAAAATGCCTTCCATACATATCAAGATCATCGAAAAGGACCTGGCTCGGGCCCAGAAGATATCCCAGCTCCTCAAACGCAGCCTGGTCATTCATGGCGACGGCAGCGACTCAGAACTGCTGAATGAAGAAAATATCAGTGCTTCTGATATCCTGGTGGCCATCACCGACGACGATAAGGTCAACCTGCTGTGCGCGCTTATCGCCCGCAACCTGGGGGTGAAAAAGACAGTCTGCCAGGTGAAACGCAACGAGGTCCTGCCCTTGGCGGAGCAGATAGGCATAGATACCGTGCTTAATCCGCGCTTGTTAACGGCAGGAGCCATACTCAAATATATGCGGGTGGGTAATATTATATCCGTCACCCTATTCGGCGAGGAACGGGCGGAGATGTTGGAACTCAGTGCCCAACCCGGTGCGATCGTGCTCAGCAAACCTCTCAAGGACATCGATTTCCCCCGCAATTCAATGATTGGGGCGGTCTTGCGCGACGACAAAGTCATAATCCCGGATGGCAATTTCCAGATCGCGGTCAACGATCGCCTGCTGGTTTTCTCATTGGTGAAGGGCATCCATAAGATAGAAAAACTATTCCGGGGTGGAGGCAAAAATTGATCAGACCTACTGTGGTCCTGGGCAATCTGGGACGCATAATTTTGATAATCGGCCTGGCCATGCTGAGCTGCCTGGCCTGGTCCATCCCCTATCACGAGGCGGTCACTATCCCCATCCTTAAGGCAGCTGCCATAACCTTAGGCTGCGGCTTGCTGCTATACCTGTCTTCCTCCCGGGCACAGGACATCAATTTCAAAGAGGGCTTCATCCTGGTCAGCCTGTCCTGGCTGGTCGCCTCCCTGTTCGGTTCCCTGCCCTATATCTTTTCCGGTTACCTTCCCTCCTTCTTCGATGCTTTCTTTGAGACAGTGTCAGGATTCACTACTACCGGGGCCAGCGTGGTCAGCGATGTGGAGGCCTGGCCTAAAGGGCTGGTCTTCTGGCGCAGTCTAACTCAATGGTTGGGGGGCATGGGTATAATCGCCCTCTTCATCGCTGTCATCAATACCCTCGGGTCCCGTGCCAAGCAACTATTCAAGGCCGAGGTTCCCGGCCCAGTCTCGGACAGTATTAGTCCCCGCATCCGCGAAAATGCCCGTATCCTTTGGACTACCTACGTGGTACTGAGTATCTTGTGCGCTCTCGCCTACAAATCTTTTGGTATGGAAGCCTTCGACGCCATCTGTCATGCCTTTACCACCCTATCGACGGGGGGATTTTCCACCAAGAACGCCAGCATCGCTTTCTACTCAAATCCGCTGTTACAATGGGCGGTAATCCTGTTTATGTTTCTGGGTGGAGTCAACTTCGCACTGCACTTCCTATGTTTCAGGAAGAGGAATCCTCTCATCTATCTTAGAAATGCTGAATTTCGCCTGTACGGTATGATTATCCTTGTGGTTTCACTGCTGGTATTTTTTAACCTGCAAGATAAGTGGGTTACAGCCGGCTTGGAGGGTACCCTGCGGGCAGCCATCTTTCAAATCGTTTCCCTGGTCACCACCACTGGTTATGCGACCGCCGATTTTAACCTGTGGCCCCCTCTTGCCAGTACTTTAATATTACTGATGATGTTTGCTGGGGGGTGTTCGGGTTCGACTGGGGGGAGTATCAAGCCTGGACGCTACCTGATCATCGCCAATCGCACTATCATTGAGTTAAAAAAGATGGTCCATCCCAAAGCGGTATTTCCTCTGCGGTTCGGAGGGATGATGGTGCGGGACGATCTGCTCATCAACGTGCTCCAGTTTTTCTTCCTCTACATAGCTTTAACGGGTCTGGGTACCGTGATCATGACTTCGCTGGGTTTGGATTTCTTAAGCGGATTCTCAGCAGCAGCCACCAGCATAGGCAACTGCGGTCCCGGCCTGGGACTGGTTGGCCCCATGTCCAATTTCGGTTTCATTCCCGATGCGGGTAAATTTACCCTCAGTGTACTGATGCTGGTAGGCCGACTGGAGATCTATCCTCTGCTGGTCCTGTTCCTGCCCTCTTTCTGGAGCGATTGAGTCTGTTCATGCTCCCTAACCGTTATAGTAGTATACCAACATCGGGCCAACGCCAGGTCTACTTTATCTTCA
>JAQVXF010000283.1 GCA_028709355.1 Syntrophomonas sp. | reverse complement strand
ATCGCCGACTGCACCGGAGACAATGCCGGTGACAGCGTAGGCCCGACCGCAGACGGCTTTGAGACCTACGGGGTGACCGGGGTGGCCCTGGTGACCTTCATTGTCCTGGCGGTACTGCCGACCCTGTCGGCCACCTTGATCGCCTGGATTTTCATATTGCGCGTATTGATGATTATCACCTCCATAACTGCTTTCTACATCAACCGGGCTTACAGCCAGAGCCGCTTTGGAGCTAAAGACGATTTCGACTTCGAGCAGCCCTTGACCAGCCTGGTATGGATCACCTCCATACTGTCCATCGCAGCTACCTTCGTGGCCAGCTACTTCCTGTTAGGCCCGAATTCAGGTGTTCCCGAAGAATTGTCTCAGCTGTGGGTAGTGCTCTCCGCGATTATCAGCATAGGCACCCTGGGAGCAGCCTTGATCCCCGAATTCACCAAGATATTCACCAGCCCCAACTCCAGCCATGTGGCTGAAGTAGTAAAAGCCTCCCGCGAAGGTGGGCCTTCATTAAACATCCTCTCCGGTCTGGTAGCGGGCAACTTCAGCGCCTTCTGGATCGGCATGGTGTTCTTAGCGCTGATGTTTGGGGCTTATTATGCCAGCGGCTATGGCCTGAGTAACATCATGATCTATCCCTCCATCTTCGCCTTTGGTATGGTGGCCTTCGGTATGCTGGGCATGGGGCCGGTCACCATCGCTGTAGACAGCTATGGCCCAGTTACCGACAATGCACAGTCCATCTATGAACTGTCCCTGATCGAAGAGATCAAAGATGTAGATAAAGAGATCCAGAGCCAATTCGGATTTAAACCTGATTTCGAAAAGGCTAAGCATTACCTGGAAGCCAATGACGGAGCCGGCAACACCTTCAAAGCCACTGCCAAACCGGTGTTGATCGGTACTGCCGTAGTCGGCGCCACCACCATGATCTTCTCTCTGATACTGGTCATCAAGAACGTATTAGGGGTAGAGCCTGAACAGATTCTGACCTTACTCAACCCCTTCACCATTTTCGGCTTTATTGCCGGCGGATGTATTATCTACTGGTTCACTGGCGCCTCCACCCAGGCGGTTACCACCGGGGCTTATCGTGCCGTGGAATACATCAAGCAGAACATCCGTTTAGATGAGGGCGCTGGTCAGAAGGCGTCCATAGAACAATCCAAAGAAGTCGTCAAGATATGCACCCAATACGCACAGCAGGGCATGTTCAACATCTTCATCGCCATCTTCTCCTTTACCATCGCCTTTGCCTGCCTGGCAGCGCCAAGAGCAGGGGAGAACGGCAATTTCGCAGTTTCCCTGTTCGTCTCCTACCTGATCTCCATAGCCGTATTCGGCCTGTTCCAGGTGGTATTCATGGCCAATGCGGGCGGATGCTGGGACAACGCCAAAAAGGTGGTGGAAGTTGACCTGCAGGAAAAAGGCACCCCCTTGCATGAAGCAACCGTAGTGGGCGACACCGTGGGCGACCCCTTTAAAGACACCTCCTCGGTGGCCATGAACCCGATCATCAAATTCACCACCCTGTTCGGACTCTTGGCCATGGAAATAGCCATCACGGAAGCCTTCAGGGATATCGCCCCTTCAGTAGGTCTGGTCTTCCTGGTAGTGGCGTTATTCTTTGTGTGGCGTTCTTTCTATGGGATGAGAATACCGGTCAAGGAATAAAAGGAGGGCTCTCTCTCCACGGAAATGAGCTAACTTTAGGCACAGCCCGATATTTTCCGCAAGCACAGCTGAGGCTGGAAAAGTAATATTCTGGTTTTATTCATGTAGGGGTTAATCCGAGGTTTCATTAGATGAAACGTTGGGTTAACCCCTTTTGTAATATGAAAGAAAATTACCTCGGAGGATTCGAGAATTTGGGATTAGGCGGATATGGCATAAATATTGCAATAATTTTCACATAGATTTGTAAGTTGGTTCCTAGACCTGTGTTAAGAACCGGCCAAAGGCCGGTCTCAGCAGACCAGAATTGAGTCCTGCAACAGATTTATCAGTCAGAGGCTTTCATTCTTGAATTACTGCTGTAACAAACCTGAAACTATAGTGATCAAGGAGGAAGGAAAATGGACTTTGTTCCGTACAAGCCAAGCAAGATCAGCCATGGCAAACCACCTGTCAACAAATTGATGACTGCCCGGGAAGCTGTGGGCAAATTCATTCATGAAAATGATAACCTTGGTATTTCCACAACTTCGGTGCCGACGGCCTTGATGTGGGAAGTAGTCCGTCAGAAGGAGCGCATAAAGACCCTGGATTTAACGGTGTGCAGCCAAATCGGTCTTTCTGCTCCGATTATCGGCTCAGGACTGGTGCGAAAACTGGAGTTCGCATATGTCTGGGGCGGAGTAGAGGGCGAAGATAAAGTGTTCCGCCGGGCGGTCGAAAAGGGCATCCCCAGGCCTATCGAAATTGAGGAGTACAGCAATTTCGGAATGGGTATGCGCTGGCTGGCAGGAGCTATGGGTCTTCCTTTTATGGCGACCAAATCACAGCTGGGCTCGGACATCATAACCAATAACCCTCGCATCAAAGTCATAGATGACCCTTATACCGGTGAGCCGATAGCCCTGGTTCCGGCTTCGAATCCGGATGTGTCCATTATTCATGCCTCAAGGGCGGACGAGATCGGCAATG
>JAQVXF010000282.1 GCA_028709355.1 Syntrophomonas sp. | reverse complement strand
CCCGCCTGGTCGGCATTGTGTCGCGCACCGACATTTTAAGGATATTGCATGGGGATGATTATCCTGAGGACCATAGCCTGCTTTACTCCCAAACTGAAAGTGCCCCCGAGAATATACGTAATCTTATGCAGGAGAAATTGCCAGCTGAATTGGTGACGATACTGGTGAGCGCTGGCGAGGTGGCCCAGGAACTTGGCTTCAGGGTGTACTGTGTAGGGGGGTTCATTAGGGATCTGTTCCTGAACGTCCCCAATTTCGACGTGGATCTGGTAGTGGAGGGTGATGGTCGGCAGTTGGCGCGAAGTTTGGCTGGGAAGTGGGGTGGTATGGTCCGTGTGCATGATCGGTTCGCTACCGCTACCGTTAGTTTCGCTGAGGGCAGCAAGATTGATGTGGCAACCGCCCGCACCGAATACTACGAGTTTCCGGCCGCTCTGCCGATGATCGAACGCTCCTCCATCAGGGAGGACATGTACCGGCGGGATTTTACCATAAATACTCTGGCCGTCTGTCTCAATCCTGACAGACTGGGAGAATTGATAGATTACTTTGGGGGCCGCCGGGATATCCAAAGACGCTTGATCCGGGTTTTGTACAATCTCAGTTTCGTTGAGGACCCTACTCGTATACTCCGAGCTATTCGTTTTGAGCAGAGATACAAATTCTCGATTGAACCGGACACCCTCCGTTTTGCTCAAGATGCGATTAAAAGACGTATGCTGGGAAAGCTTTCTTATAAGAGGATCTTGCGCGAATTGGTCCTGATATTAAGTGAAAAAGATCCTATTCCGGCCTTGATGAGAATGATCGAGTCAGGAGTTTGGGAGTACATTCTCCCGGAAGTCGATTTGGAAGAATTGAGCACCACTTTGAAGCGCATACCCGCGGTATTAGGCTGGTGGCAGGAAAGGTATCTCGGTCAGGAGATCCAGACCTGGCTCATATACCTACTGGTAATCTTCTCCCCGATGAGGGAGGATGAGCTGTATGATGTTATGGCCAGGTATCCGTTAGGCAGGTACGCCCAGTATTGTGTGGAAGAATCGGCACAGGTAGCCCGTGTTGCTGAGCAAGTCAACGGTGGTGCTGACTTGCGGCCCAGTCAATTGGATGCCATACTGGCGGGCTGGCGGGTGGAGAATCTTATCTACCTGCTGCTGCTGCTCAGATCAGAAGAAACATGGGAATCAATCGTTCAATTCTACGACTTAAAGGAGAAGGTCAAGGTGGAGATCAATGGCCATGATCTTAAAGACCTGGGTCTCAAACCTGGTCCAGCATTCAAGGCTATACTGGCCGAGCTGTATCGCCAGAAACTGGATGGGATGGTCAAGAACCGCAACGGTGAAATGAGAATGGTTAGAAAATGGTTAAATGAGGGGAGATTCCTAGATGCAATGGCTGATTGATACCTTGGTATGGCTGCCGGCAATCTTGGTCGGACTGACCTTTCACGAGTATGCCCACGGCCTGGTGGCTAATCAGTTGGGCGATTCCACGCCGGCCAAGCAAGGGCGGCTGACCTTGAATCCATTGCCCCACATCGATTGGGTGGGATTTCTGATGTTGCTGCTATTTAAATTTGGCTGGGCAAAGCCAGTCCAGGTGGATCCTCGCAACTTCAGGGGCATCACGCCCAAGAGGGGGATGATGTTGGTATCCTTGGCGGGTCCGGGCATGAATATCTTGATTGCACTGTTGAGTATGGTGGCGCTTAAGTTGCTGATACCATATCAGGGTACCCACTGGGGTTTCATACTTCCTTTGCTAATGCCGTTGATTTATGTAAACTTGATCCTGGCCGCTTTTAATCTCCTGCCCCTGCCCCCTTTGGACGGCTCCAAGATACTGGCCGGACTGCTGCCCGACAGTGGCGCACGGGCATTATACTCCCTGGAACAATATGGACCGTTGATCATGCTCTTGTTGATCGTCACCGGGGCGGTGGGTAAATTACTGTGGCCTCTGGTCAACCTGTTGTACGGTGCTCTTAATGTGCTGGTAGCATTGTGATTTGCCGACTTTCACTGAGGACAAGCTAATGGTCAGTTACCTGGTCAACCTGGAAAAATTCTACGGTCCATTGGATCTGCTGTTGTATCTCCTGGAAAGAGAAGAGATAGACATATATGACATCCCCATCGCCAGGATCACCGAGCAATATATGGCCTACATTGACAGGACCGGAAATGTGGACCTGGATAACATCGGAGACTTTCTCTCCATGGCTTCCTATCTGCTCAAGCTCAAGTCCAGGATGCTCTTGCCGGAATTCATGGGCGGGGGAGAGCCCGATGGAGGGGAGGACCCCCGCGAAGAATTGGTTCACCGGATCCTAGCCTACAAGCAATATAAGCAACTTGGGGAATACCTGGCGCAACGCTATAATGAAGATAGCCGGCGGTTGTTTTTTCGCTGCGGTCAGGTGGAGCCCTTGGAGGCGGGTATAAGTGCTAGTGTTAAGACCCTGCTGCGAGCTTGGGATTCACTCCTGAACCGGGAGCAACAGGTATCGGAATACGACCTGCCTCAAGGGATGGCAATCAACGAAACGATGGAACGGATTTTACTTCTCTTGTCTGCCCGAGGCCAGGAAGTGTCGGTAATGTTCCTGGAAGTATTGGCGCCCGCTGTCCAGCGGCGGGAGGT
>JAQVXF010000281.1 GCA_028709355.1 Syntrophomonas sp. | reverse complement strand
ATCGGATTGTGAATATACCTTGCATAGAATGCGGGCAGATGCTATGGTTCCGAATTAAAAACCATCCATGAATCCCTGAATCGCACCCGAAACATGAAAGCAGTATAGACGCACAGAATTCCTCGGCATGGGCAGTGCAGGCCGAGATTTTTTTTGGGACAATCGATCCCGATAAAAAACTAGCCGACATTTCATGTGCACCCGAATGCGTCTCTAGAACGCGAATGGTAATTCACTCAACATAATCGATCTGCCCATGCCAGGAGCATTGAATACAATGGAGACGGAAAGAGAAGTAGTTTGCGGGGCAGACATCCACAAGCATTTTCTCCTGGCGACTATCCTGACCAAAGATGGTCAAAAGTTCCAGGACCGATTCGATTCGAACTTCGAAGGTCTTCTGAATTTCAGACAATGGCTGCTAGATCATGACTGCCAGAGACTAGCAGTTGAATCGACTGCAAACTACTGGCAGCCGATCTATTTTGTGATAGGAAAGGATGTCGAATTTGTTCTTGCAAATGCCTATCAGATCAAACATATTCCGGGTAGGAAGACGGACGTGCTTGATTCTGAATGGATCGCTGAGCTATGTCTCAAGGATTTGATATCTCCATCTCGAATCTTCTCGGAAGATGACAGGGATTTGAGAGCTATGACAAGAACCAGAGAGAACTATGTTAAAATGAGAAGCCAGATCAAGAACAGGATTCACCAGGAACTGGAATCCGCATGCATCAAGCTCTCTTCGGTTCTTTCAGATATTTTCGGCAAATCAGGAATCCATATAATAAGAGGCATACTGAACGGGTTGAGCATTGATGATATCCTGGACCGCATCCCTTCAAAGAAGCTCAAAGCCAAAAGGGGAGAAATCCAAGATGCGATTCAGGCGAACATATCACCGGTTCAGGTAGACCTCATCGGTCTGCTTCTGGATTCAGTTGACTTTCTAAATAAAGAGATAGAATCTATCGATAAGCAGATCCAGTCACTCATCTCTACACGCCAAGAGGATCTGAAAATCGCTATGTCGATTCCTGGAATGGGATTTACCTCCGCATCGACTATTCTAGCTGAAATCGGGAATTTTAGGGATTTCAAGAACGGTGAGAAACTGGCGGCTTATTGCGGATTAGTGCCGTCAGTATATCAATCAGCAGGAAAGCTGATTACCGGTCATATTACAAAGCATGGATCACCTCATGTAAGGAGAATGTTGATCGAGGTCGCACATGCTATATCCAGAACAAAAGCCGATTCAAAGCTGAAGCGGTTCTATTTCAGGATCAAGAGCAGGCATGGAGCTAAGGTTGCGGTCGTCGCGCTAGCTAGAAAGGTTCTCTGTATCCTCCATCACCTGATAATCAATCGAGAGATGTTCGAGGATGGGATTTCGAGCAAATCCAAGCGTGAAAAGACTGGTAGATCTTCCTTATCGACTGAGATGATTATCGAGGACGCGATTCAAATTCTCGTTAGAGCGGGGTACTTGGTACAAAAAAGATCCGAGAAGGAGGGAGGATAGACGGAATCTTCCTCCTTTATCGGATTGCTTTCATGGTAAAAAAGGCTGAGGAAGCCCCAGACCATTTAGGTGCCAGGTTCCTCCTCTCCAGCTATTCCATAAACTCAGGTCTTCTTATTTCCTGATTCAAGAAGGATCAGCCGGTTGATTGCACTGACCAGCGCCTCCACCGAGGCCATGACTATATCCTCGCGGGCAGAGCGGGCGGCAACCCTGCACCCCTGGTCATCCTCCACCCCGATCACTACCTCAGCCAGGGCATCTGCCCCGCCTGATATGGCTTCAATCCTGAAGTCGGAGAGATGAATGGAGGTGTCGCTGTCCAGGAGGCCCTGCACCGCATTGACCGCTGCGTCCACCGGTCCCACCCCGGTGTTGGCCAGGACCCTCTCTTTGCCCCGCACCAGAGCCCGAACTGTCGCCGTGGGAGTGATGATATTTCCGGTCATGACCGATACTTCCTTGAGCACCACCGCCTGGCTTCCTCTGGCCACCTCTCCTATGACTACATCGGCTATGGTCTGAAGATCGATGTTGGCGACCTGCTTTCCCTTGTCGCCAAGCTCCTTGACCCTCTCCAGAATATCCCGAAGCTGCTCCTCAGTGGGCTGATAGCCCGCCTCCTCCAGCACCTTGGCCACGGCATGCTTTCCAGTGTGCTTGCCCAGAACGATGCGCCTTTTGTGCCCCACCATCTCCGGGGTCATGATTCCCGGCTCAAAGGTATTGCTGTTTTCTATGATCCCGTGGCTGTGAATACCGCTCTCATGAGAGAAGGCGTTCTCTCCTACAATGGGCGCGGTTATGGGGATCTTGACATCGGTCAGTCTCTCCACCAGCCGGGCCGTCTCCACCAGATATTCGGTCTTGATGCTGGTCTTAGCCCCGAAGATGGAATGCAGGCTCATAACCGTCTCAGCCAGGTTGGCATTGCCCGCCCTCTCGCCCAGACCGTTCACGCAGACCTGCACCTCTCGGGCTCCTGCCTCCACTGCTGCCAGGCTATTAGCCACGGCCAGACCGAAGTCGTTGTGGCAATGCACATCCACCACCATATGCACATCATCGCAAATATCTTTGACAAAGCGGTAAAAAGCGGAAGGAGCTGCTACACCAACTGTG
>JAQVXF010000280.1 GCA_028709355.1 Syntrophomonas sp. | reverse complement strand
GGTATGCCCAGCTCTGCTGAGCTTTGATCATCAATATATATAAGACCAGCCAGTCCATAATAGACCTGATTAGCGGTCTTACCCATAAGGTGGGGATGGTACCATAAGGTAGCCGCTGGCTGATCAACTGTGAAGCTTGGATTCCAGCTATCCCCGGGTTGGATACCCTGATGAGGGCCTCCATCATGGTCGCCATCCACAACCAGCCCATGCCAGTGAATGGTTGTGGCAAAATCAAGATTATTTTCAACCCTGATGTTTACTTTTTCGCCCTGCCTGAACCGTAACAGCGGTCCCAAATAATCGCCATTATATCCAAGCGTGGCGGTGGTCAGACCATTGACGAAACTTGTCTGACCAGTTTGAACCGTTAGCACATATTCGGCAGTGTCCGGATCAGGATTCGTATCCTCAAGTTCAACCGGTATCTGCAGTTCATTTCGGTTAAGCCCCCCGGTTAAATTGAGTCCTTGGGATCCTTTATATATCGTATAAATTATGTGTGTACCTAAAGCCGTCATTAAAACCAGCAGGGCGATGATGATAGTCAGCAGCCGGCTTCCTCTTGCCATTATCACTCCTCCTCCCCAGGAACACTAGAAGATAAAAGAACCTGCCAGTTTAGTTAAACCGACAGGTATGGTAGTTTTATAAAATGTTCTTTTTAATCGCTTCAAATTGTTCGAGGGTAATCTCTCCTTTGGCTAACCGTTCCTTGGCAATATCCAGGGCGGATGAGGTATTCCCAGAAGAACTCCTCATAAGGTGCCGAATAAGAAAAATGACCAAAACTACCAGGACTATGAATGCCAGTATCTCCAGCCCAATCCACCCGCCGCCCCGCGGCATCCAGTTACATCACCCATCCCAGTAACGATACATAAATACTCACTCCCTCCTTACTGTCGATCGTGCCTGTAACCTGTCAAGATCTGCTACAACAATTATAACACTGGCAAAACCGGCATTGCCATCAAGACGTCGCCATAGCGATAAATGTAAGTTTCCCAGGAAGGGCTGATCGTTACCGCAACTATCCCCTTCTGATGGTTAGCAGCCTGGTCAGCCAGTCCCACTCAAACGCCGCCCCGCGGCCTCTTTGTATGTGGCCACAAAGCGGATATACAGCATAGCCCCATCGCTTATTATCAGCAGGACCAAAGCTTAATCTCCTGGTCCATCCATCGGTGCATACCGCTTAAAAACTTCCTCCAGCTCATCATGCAACTCTTTGATGGGTATGGGATTTGTGGTGACGCCCTTAAACTGCAGATACTTCCGCAAGAAATCCAGCATCCCGATACCTTCAGTAAAATCCTGGTTACCGCGGGCGGTGGTTTTGAAAACCATCGGCTCCTTGTAGTAGTTGCTCAGGCTGACCATGAAGCTGGGCCTAGCGGGCTCGTTCTTATCGATTCCCAGGAGGTCGAAGAAACCTCCCACGGCTCCTTGAAAATCCTGTCCTTCTCTTATGAAATCCCCCAGTTGGGCAGCATAATGTCGATAGTTGCGGCTCGAAATCCGCCGGACCAACTCGGCCAGGAATTCGTCTTCAAATCCCTTAACCGAGAGTCCTTTTTTCTTCAATGAGTCCAGAAAGCCATGCAATGGTTCTTGCAGGGGAGCCACAATTAATTCTTCGTTGGATTCGTAGCGCCAGTCGCCGAATCTCTTCCTATCGGGGTATTTCAATAATTCCAACTGCTGGTTGTAGACCCTTGGTTCCAATAGACTGCTGGGCAGGCTGACCGTATCCAGGAACTGGTCGGTCTCCTCAAAGACCAGGTGCTTTTGTTGCAGCCAGGTCTGCCGATCTATCTCGGCTTGCTTCTCTGCTTTCTTGGCCTTGGGTCCGGCATATAGATGCAATCTATATACTCCATAAACCGCTCCCAAGACACAAATGACGAATACCGTCAGCAAGAGCTTGAGCCACATCTGCTACTCCTCCTAAATACCAGGTCAAGCCAAAGAGGCAGGTCCGCAGACCTGCCCTATTTACAACTATCGAGGCGCACCCGGTTCCTGATTACATGATCCCTTCGCTTATCTGGATTATAGGTTCGATGTCAGTGAAATTGCGCCTCTCCGCGGCGATCCTGTCCAGGTTGGAAAAATACGATTGCACCGCTTCTTCCTGGGTAGCGAAGATATATTGACCCACGGCTGCGAAGAAGGGTCCTTCATCAGGTGCCCCTCCATACACTCCTTTGTCCACGGTTACACCTTTAAGGGCGTCACCGAACAACTCGGCCAGCAAGGGAACAAATTTTTCGCAGTAGTAATGCAAATCGAACTTCTTATCAGGACCACTGGGATAAAAGGCACCTATCTTGACCATTGTCCATCCATCCTCTCACCTGTTATCAGTATCGCAACCACTGAGCTGCCAATTGGCAAATACTTGTATATAAAGTTTATGGCATCATCTGACCAACCTCAATCACTTTTATAGCCGGCGGGTCTCGCCACCGAGAAATCTTATCCATTTCTCTGCAGTTGACCATGGATCCTCATGTAATTCAGTACATCGGTGCGGGACACCAATCCCAATAGTTGGCCGTCCTCCATCACCAATACCCGGCCCACCCCATTACTGAAAAGTTTTTTCATCACCGCCGCTACCGTTTCTTCCGGCCGGGCCACCAAGT
>JAQVXF010000279.1 GCA_028709355.1 Syntrophomonas sp. | reverse complement strand
TA
The DNA here is from genome assembly GCA_028709355.1 of Syntrophomonas sp. Classification (GTDB taxonomy): domain Bacteria; phylum Bacillota; class Syntrophomonadia; order Syntrophomonadales; family Syntrophomonadaceae; genus PHAA01. Next base: position 2,651 of record JAQVXF010000279.1, on the reverse strand, counting down.
CCGTGGCCCGGGCCATCAATGTCAAGAACCGCGGCCATCTAGCCCAGATTTCCACAGCGTTCGACGGTGACCTGGCCGACTCTCCCTGCGTATTCTGCGGACAGTGTGTGATGGTATGCCCGACCGGGGCCCTCACCAGTAGAGTCAGTGCCGGCTTAGGCCGCTCCTATGAAGTGGACAAAGTTTTGACTACTTGTACTTATTGCGGAACCGGTTGTACCCTGGAATTGAATGTGAAGGATGATAAAGTGGTCGGGGTCACCTCCGATCGCACTACCAAGGGCAGTCCGGTCAATAAGGGGGCCTTATGCGTAAAAGGCCGCTTCGGATGGAATTTCATCCATGCCGAGGATCGCTTGACCACCCCGCTGATCAAAGAGAACGGTGAATTCCGGGAAGCCAGCTGGGACGAGGCCTTGGACCTGATTGCCAGCCGTCTAGGCGAAATCAAGGCCCAACATGGTCCCGACAGTATGGCCATGTTTACTTCTGCCCGAGTTACCAACGAGGAGAATTACCTGGCGCAGAAGTTTACCCGTGCGGTCTTGGGGACCAACAATGTCGACCATTGCGCCCGCCTCTGACACTCCGTTACTGTCGCCGGTCTGGGGGCAGCATTTGGAAGTGGCGCGATGACCAATGCCATCGGGGAATTGGAAAAAGACGCCAAGTGTATCTTTGTAATAGGTTCCAACACGACCGAAAACCATCCGGTTATCGGTATGAAGATCAAGAAAAATGTCCTCTATAACGGAGCCAAGTTGATCGTGGCCGACCCGCGCCGGATCGATCTGGCCAAGATCGCAGATGTGTATATGCCTCATCTGCCCGGCTCCGACGTGGCCCTGTTCAACGCCATGATGAACGTGATCATCAGTGAAGGCCTGGCCGACCAGAAATTCGTCGCCGAGCACACCGAAGGTTATGAAGCCATGGCGGAAATAGTCAAGAAGTACACCCCTGAATATGTCGAACCGATAACCGGCGTCCCGGCCGAGAAGATCCGCCAGGCAGCCCGCATCTACGCCGAGAGCGATGCCGCCGCCATCTGTTACGCTATGGGTCTGACCCAGCACCGGACCGGTACCGACAACGTCAAATCAGCCTGTAACCTGGCTATGTTGACTGGCAATATCGGACGCCCCGGCACCGGGGTCGATCCCCTGAGAGGCCAAAACAACGTGCAGGGAGCGTGTGACATGGGTGGTCTGCCCAACGTCTTCACAGCTTACCAGGCGGTCACCGCCGAGGCGGCCCGGGAAAAATTCGAGAAGGCCTGGGGAGTGTCACTGCCCGCCAACGTGGGAACGGTGCTGACCGAAGTCATCAACAAAGCCCATCACGGGGATGTAAGAGCCCTCTATGTGTTGGGTGAGAATCCGATGATGAGCGATCCCGACCTGGAGCACGTCGAAGAAGCCCTGGAGAAGATCGATTTCGTGATAGTCCAGGATATCTTCATGAGTGAGACCGCCAAGTTTGCCGACGTAGTTCTGCCGGGGGCCTCTTTCGCCGAGAAAGACGGGACCTTCAGCAATACCGAGAGAAGAGTCCAGCGGGTCCGCAAAGCAGTATCTCCTCCGGGTCAGGCCAAGACCGATTGGGAAATATTGTGCGACCTGTCCACCCGTATGGGTTACCCCATGAGCTATGCCAATGCCGAAGAGATATTCGAGGAGATCCGTACCCTGACACCCTCCTATGCCGGTATATCCTACCAGCGTCTCGAGGACGGGGGATTGCCGTGGCCCTGCCCCACCGAAGCCCATCCCGGAACTCCATTCCTGCACAAGGATGGTAATTTCAGCCGGGGTCTAGGTGCGTTCACCGCCATCGATTATATCCCCCCCGGGGAACTGCCGGACGAGGAATATCCCATCAGGTTAAGCACCGGACGCAGCTTGTATCATTACCATACCGGAACCATGACCCGGCGTGCCTCGGCCTTGAATGAGCATGTGCCGGCGGCGGAGTTGGAGATGCATCCCCTGCAAGCCGAGAAGTTGGGTATCCAGGATGGTGAGATGGTCAAGGTATCCACCCGGCGCGGCAGCTTGAAGCTTAAAGCCAAGATAACCGAAAACATCGCGCCGGGAGTAGCTTTCACAACCTTCCATTTCTCTGAGACGCCAGCCAACATCCTGACCAGTTCCGAATTTTTGGATCCGGTAGCCAAGATACCGGAATACAAAGTGTCGGCGGCCAAGATCGAGAAGCTCAGCGCGGACGAGATGGCAGGCTAGGAATCAGTATCAGTAGAGACAGTTCGGAAAATTATTTTTATTAACGAAAGGTGTTGTGTGTAATGGGTTTTCAGACTCCTGCGGAAGTAGCCGCAGCGGTATGTAATGCAGGTAAGACCAAAGCCGAAATGGCTTTTGGCAAACTATTTTTGTTGGGCATCCTGGCTGGTGTATACATCGGCTTCGGAGCCAACCTGGCCACCAAGATAGGTTCCATGGAAGCATCCGGAACAGCGGGCGGACAGTTCCTGTTCGGCGCAGTATTCTCCGTAGGTCTGATGTTGGTAGTCATCGCCGGTGCGGAACTGTTCACCGGTAACAACATGGCTTGTATGGCTTCGGTCATGAACGGCCAGGCCGGTTGGGGCGGATTGCTCTACAACTGGACCGTGGTGTGGGTCTCCAACT
>JAQVXF010000278.1 GCA_028709355.1 Syntrophomonas sp. | reverse complement strand
GAACCACAGATAGAAGGGGGTGAGCGCAATATTTGACTTGGAGAACCGGTATATGGTAGCAGCAGCGGTGGTGATGATGGTCCTGGCGTTTGGCGGGGGGATAAAATATGGTGATTTCCGGCAGGAAGATCACAACCAGGCCCAGTCGATCGTCCTGGAGGAATCCCAACCGGACGCGGTTAACCATGAGGAGGAGCAAGACATCCAGGTCTATGTTATCGGAGCGGTAGCCAGCCCTGGGGTTTACACGCTTCCAATCGCAGCCCGGGTGCGGGAAGCGGTGGGGATGGCCCAGGCTCTGCCTGAAGCCGACCTGGAGAGTATAAACCTGGCCCAGAAGATGGAGGATGGAGACGCCATAGTCGTCCCCCGCCAGGGAGAGGTGCCTGCCGCCGCACCCGGTGCTGCAGTGGCTCCGGGGATTATCTCCGATCCCGGCCAATCATCCAAAGTGAATATAAACACCTGCAGCGTCCAGGAATTAGACCAGAGGCTGCCTGGGGTAGGACCGACCTTAGCTCAGCGGATAGTTGATCATCGGACCTTCCGCGGACGCTTCACCAGAATCGAAGAGCTGAAAGAAGTCAGCGGCATCGGTGACAAGAGATTTGCCGAGCTGCAGGACCTCATAACGGTGCGGTGAGGCCATGCCGATAGCCTGGCCTACAGTGCTGATTTGCCTGGGCAGCGGGATTCTCCTGGCCCGTTGCGAAGCTTGGTGGCTGGCGCTGGCGATGCTGACCGCCACCGCGTTTATAGCCTGCCTCCGCCCCTCATGGCGGCTGCCCCTGGTGATCGGTTCACTAATAGTGCTGGCCGGGGTAGGACTGTACGAATATCGGCTCTTGCCATCAAACCCCAACTTGCCAGGGTCTGACCGGGTTTGTCTGACCGGGCGAATAGACAGCATCCCCTACCAGGCAGACAGCAAAACCGTCTTCGTGCTGTCTGCCAAGGACCAGTCCCCCTATAAACGTCGGGTTAGGGTAGTGTGCTTGTTCGAGGCGGCTTGGCATCGCGGGGACATGGTCTGCCTGGAGGGGAAACTGAAAGTTCCACGGCGCCCGGGTAATCCAGGCCAATTCGATTTCCCGTCTTACTTGGCCAACCAGGGAATCTACTATAATCTGACGGTAAGTGAGCGGCACCAGGCGCAGCAACTGGAAGCTGCCCGGGGGCCGCTGAGTTGGATGGATGGAGCGCGGAGCCGGGCGGAAGTACTCACCCGCCAGGAACTGACCCCTGATGAAGCGGCCATCCTGCTGGGGATGATTTGGGGCGGCCGGGCCGGCATGGACGATCATCTGTATGAAGACTTCCAGAAGACCGGTATCGTCCACCTGTTTTCGGTCGGCGGCCTGCATGTAGGATTTTTACTGGTCCTGGTCAACTGGCTGGCTTCTCTGCTCAATTTAGGGGTGCGGGGCAAATTCGGGGCAGGAGTTACTGCTTTACTGGTATACGGCACCATGGTTGCATGGCCACCGCCGGTAGTACGGGCGGTGCTGATGGGTATACTGGGATGGTTGGCCTATTTAAGCGGTCGTGAAAATGGCATGTTGAACGCTTTGTCAATCTCCGGAATCTTCATCCTGTTGCTTAGGCCGGCCCAGTTGTTCGACCTCAGTTTTCAGCTCACCATGCTGGCCACTGGTGGTCTGGTCTGCTTGTTTCCCCGGCTGCGAGCGGCCCTGCCCGGCCGCGGCCTGGTCAAGGATCTGGTCCTGATCCCGGCCTGCGCTGAAATAACCATCCTGCCCCTGATAGCTTACCATTTTAACATAGTGACCCCCGGTTCCCTGGTGACCAATATCGCTACCACTTATTTGGCCGGCGCGGCAGTCATACTCGGTTTCATAGCTAGCCTGCTGGCGCCCTTTTCCACAAGCTTGGCCTCGTTGTTCCTGCACCCGGCGGGGATGTTCATCGAATTGATAATAGGGGTGGTTGATTGGGTGGAAGGTCTTCCTGGAGCCTACCTGTATGTAGCCCAGCCCTCGGTGCCAGCCATATGGGGGTACTATTTGGCCTTGGTCTTGGCCTGGTTTTCAGTGCCGCCGCAAAGACACCGCTGTTTGACCAAGGTGTCGGTCGGGCTGCTGCTGGTCTGGTTGATGGTGCTGTTAATCCCGGCCGGAGCCTGCCAAAAGGGGCGAATGGAGATGGTATTTCTCGATGTCGGGCAGGGCGATTCCATCCTGGTGAAGAGCCCCGGGGGCAGATTCATGCTGGTGGACGGGGGAGGGAGTCAGTGGTTCGAGGTGGGCAGCGACATAGTCTTGCCCTATTTGCATCACCGGGGCATCCGCCGGCTGGACATGGTGATCAGCACCCATCCGGATATAGATCACTACCAGGGATTGCTGGAGGTGGTCCAGGCCATGCCGGTCGGGTGCCTGGGGATACCGGCCTCCCTGGCCGATGACCAGCAATACCAGGCCCTGCAAGAGATGGCGGTGCAGAAGAACATCCCAGTGTGGGCATTATACGACGGGCAGTCGATCCACCTGGAGGAAGGATTCGAAATCGATATCCTCCACCCGGACCGGCGCATCAACTCCGCTGATGCCAACCATGAGTCGGTGGTGATCATGCTCAGTTACCGAGGATTTTCCGCCCTGTTGACCGGAGATGCCGGCTGTCTGGAGCTGGTGTCG
>JAQVXF010000277.1 GCA_028709355.1 Syntrophomonas sp. | reverse complement strand
TGTAGAGTCCCGAAATTATTTCGCCTCCCATCTAAGCTTGGACGCATAGTCCAGGATATGAAATTGAACAAGACGAAGGTCCGTTTTATCCTTCGTCAATATCGCAAGCATGCAAGCACAAAAGAGATCTCGCGGGACGTTAAAGTGTCTCAGCGTAGAGTTCAACAGATCATCAAGCAGTATAAAGAAACGGGTCTGGAACCTGTCTTGGGTGAAAAAGTTGGTCGCCCAGCTAAGCCCTATGATGAACAGGAATCAGAAATAGTCCAGGAAGCCCATGCACGCTATCGCTTCGGTGCGCGGATGCTGGAGGTGGTCATCAGGAAGCAATATAAGATCCGCATATCACACAATCGCATACACATGTACCTGAAGCATCAAGGAGCGGCTCAGGATGATGAAAAGAAGCAGAAACGCAGAAAGTGGGTTCGCTATGAGCGAAAGCATAGCCTTTCCGCGGGCCATATCGACTGGCATGAATGGGATGGGACCTGTATCAAAGTCTGCGTGATCCTGGATGACGCATCCAGGATGGTGCTGGCCAGTGGGGAGTTCTTTGAGATCAATACCGAGAACAGCAAGCTTGTAATCGATCAGATGGTTGTAAGGTATTGGTGGCTCTGTCCACAGAGGGAGCTGATAATGGATCATGGGAGCGAGTTTGGAGCCCACAGAATTCACGATGACGGTAGTTGGAGCAGCGAATTCAAAGATCATTTGAAAAAATACGGTATCAAGCCAATATTGGCAAGAGTAAAGCATCCTCAGACAAACGGAAAGCTGGAACGGTTTTTCGGAGAATATAAAAGACATAGATCTGCTTTTTCTTCATTCGAGGAGTTTATCAACTGGTATAACGATAGACCTCATGGAAGCTTGAATTTCCAGAGCCTGGAGACTCCAGAGATGGCGTTTAGGCGAAAAATGCCTCTTGAAGCCTATTTTGCTATCGGTCATAGACTGTTCGGGTTGTGATGGAATATGAATAAATTAGACTATATTAAACTTGGACCGGCGCGAAATAATTTCAGGACTCCACATGCAAGCTCCCAATAGAAAAGGTTAAAGAAGAGGCAGGCAGATGAGGATGCTTGGCAATATGATCCAGAAACGATATCTAAGGTTGAGGCTGAAGTAAAATGAGACAACTTATCGTGGGCATGACTCTAGCCATGCTAATTCATATCCTGCTCCTCTCGCCCTTCCCGGCGGCAGGACAAGCTCCTCCTGCATTTGGCAATGCGTCCTGGGCGGGAGCGCCAGATCTTGATATAGCTTTTGTCCGTCCTGGGGAGGTCTCGCCATCCGATATCGTATTGGATATCAGCCCCAATGCTACCGCTTATGTTGAAGGTGCTCTGAATATCAACTACGAGGATTTTCTGGACCGGGGAGGCGCCCTCAAGCCTGTCTCTGAGATTGCCGAGATGCTGGGAGATGCGGGCATAAAGAGCAACGATTCCCTGCTCATCGCCGGTGAGTGCATGCCCTGCGGCGGAGGGCCTGCTCCGGTCTTCTTCACCTATTGGCTGCTCAACTACCTTGGTCACGAGGATGTCCGAATGCTGCTCGGTGATGCAGACGACTGGAAGGCTGCCGGGCTTAATTTAAGCCATAAGCCCTTGGTCAGGGCCAAGGCGGATTATGTCTCCCGCATCCAGCCTAAGCTGATGGCAACTTATGAATTTGTGGCTGCCGGAGGAGCTCAGATAGTAGACACCAGAATGGCGCGAGACTATGAGATCGGCTCTATTCCCGGTGCAGTGAATATTCCCTGTGAGGATGCTCTGGACAATGGCAGCATGAAGAGAGAAAAGCAGCTTCAAGAGATCTTTTCCGGCCTGGAGAAGGACAGAGCGGTTGTGGTCTACACCAATGTAGGAATAGAGGCAGCTATAATCTGGTTTGCCCTGGAGCACTTGGGATATGATGCCAGGCTCTATTCCTGGCGTGACTGGTTGGTGAATCAGCCGCAGCTCGGCTTTGAACTGGCCGAGATTAAGGCCGAGCCCAATCCTGTCAAGGCCGGCCAGTCGGTTTATATCACAGCGCTCTTTCATGAGGCCTCAGCCGATTCAACTCGAAATTCATCGGACGGCAATAGCTCAGGCAGCGATATTAAGCTGGAGGTCAAGGGCTGTGCTACCTGTGGATTCGGCTCCCCGCAGGGATTCGCCAATCTGGACCGAAAGGACGGAGCCGTGCAGATAGGCTCCTCCGCAGCGGCCCCCTCATCTTCAGACGTTGCCGGCCAGAAAGCAGACAGCACTCTGCGCTGCACTGCGGTCATAATTGCCCCCGACGGCTCTGAATCGGCCAGGATGAACCTGCTGCATACCAGTGGAGGCAAGTACGTGGGCATATGGAATGCAGATAGGCAGCCCGGGATTTACAGGGCAAGCATTGCGGCCAGCGTCAACGGAAACGCCGAGACCTTTGCCCAGGTTCTGGAGATCGAGGTTGTGGCATAGACCTTCATTTTATATACAATTCAAACTATCTTTTGGATTGCTTCAGAAATTTGACCGGGATTTAAATCAGCTCTTGATAAGCTCCCTGCCAAGGGAGAAGGCATCGCCGATGAATCTGCCCAGACCATGATATTTGCGCCCCTCCGGAGAGAAAACAATAGGCCTAACCTTTTCAATATCCGGCAAAC
>JAQVXF010000276.1 GCA_028709355.1 Syntrophomonas sp. | reverse complement strand
CCCTGAGTCTTTACTTGTTTTCCCGGGACCGAACGGTAGTGCGCTGGGTAGTCGATAACATCCCCTTTGGAGGCGGCTGCGTAAACGATATCCAGTACCAATTCGCCAACCCCTGGCTGCCCTTCGGAGGGAGGGGTGGGAGCGGGATGGGCAATTACCATGGCCGCTTCGGTTTCGACGCATTCTCCCACCAAAAAGCCGTGTTATCTAAAGGCTTCTGGTTCGATTTGCCCATTTACCGCCCTTATAAAGATAAACACACCTACTGGAAGAAGTTGTTGAGATGATAAGTATTATTGGGGCATGAAAAGGCTGGAGCCGTCCATCAAAGGATGTTCGCCGCCAGGCAAACCATGATATATTAATACCAGAGACTATTATTTGCATGGAGAGGTGGAGTTGAAAATGTTATTCAAAGTGGCGACAGTGGGCAGGACCGAGGTTATCATCAAGCGGTTAGAACCCAGCGGCGCATTGTCCACCAAGACGGTTTTTATTCCACCTAAAACGGTGCTGGACGTTTATGGTTACGCTTATGCCGAGGAAGCCAGGCGATTCATAGTATGGAATGAGCAGGTCTCAGCCGCTTTTTTCACAGTGGGCATCAATGAATGCCGGCCGGTGGATTAGAGTTTCAGCGCCGATTCAGTATCTTACCTGATTGGAGACGGGCTTGAGGAGAAGAATTCTAGATTACCTGCAGCGAATCGATCTGTTTTTGACCTCTGGCGGTTCACAAACCGACTGGAATGACTTGCTGGCTGAACACCGGGACCAGATCGGATTTTTTCAGCATGAAAGATTAGTGCACCTAATCGTCACTGTAACCTTCGGTTTGGTGATGGTCCTGTTGATGAACATATTGTTGGTAATCAGTGAGGTCAGCCTTCTGTTCGTGCTGCTGTTCCTGTTTGTAATCATCTTTCTGCTGACTTACCTCTATCATTACTATATATTGGAGACCAGCGTCCAGAGGATGTATGTCCAATATGACCAGATACGACAGCGAATAAATAATCGCCCGGACGCTGCGCAGATGGAGAGCGAAATCAGTACATAGAACGGTTTATATCAGGTATGGCAGATGATATAACATCGAAGTCAGGCCAACAAAAACCGCGCTGCTTGCGCGGTTTTGCTATCCTCTTTATGAAATCAATGCTTTGATGGTATTTTGGTGCGGACATCATCGGAGCCGGTGTAACACCCCAGATGCTAGCGCATGGTGCTGCCGCCGATGACCATCCGCATCGCTTCCGAGGTACCCTCGTAGATTTCAGTAATCTTGGCGTCCCGGTAGAGGCGTTCCACCTTGACCCCTTTGCAATACCCGTACCCTCCATGGATCTGGACCGCTTTATTGGTGACCCGTACTGCCAATTCCGAGGCATACAGTTTTGCCATGGCGGCTTCTTTGGAAAACGGTTTGCCCTGGTCTTTAAGCCAGGCAGCTTGCAGGGTAAGCAAGCGACCCGCCTGGATGTCGGTTACCATATCCGCAATCCAGAACTGGATCTGCTGTTGTTTGGCGATGGGTTTATTGAACTGGACCCTTTGTTTGGAATAAGCGATGGCTTCATCCAGAGCCGCTTGGGCGATGCCCACTGCCTGGGCGGCTATCCCCACCCGGCCGTGGTCGAATCCATTCATAGCTATCTTCAGGCCTTGACCCTCTTTGCCGACAAGATTATCTTTGGGAATGCGACAGTCTTTGAAATAAAGGTCGGAGGTCTGGGAGGAGCGCATGCCCATCTTTTCAACCTTCTTGCCGATCTGCATACCGGGAGTGCCCCGGGGGATGATGAAGCAGCTCATCTCGCCTTTCTCTTTGTTGGTCCAGGCGAACACCACATAGGTGTCGGCCACCGGTCCATTGGTACAGAAGGTCTTACTGCCGTTGATGACATACTCCTCTCCATCCAGAACTGCATTGGTGAGGGCACCGCCCACATCGGTGCCGGCTGAGGGTTCGGTTATGGCGAAGGCTCCGATCTTGCCTTGGGCCAGGGGAGTGAGGTACTTCTTCTTCTGTTCGTCGCTGCCGAAGTTGTTGATACACATGCAGGCCACCCCGGTGTGGACCGAGACATTAAAGGCAGTCGCTGCGCAGGCCTGGGCCAGTTCCTCGATGGCCCCCGCATAACTGACATAGTCCGTTCCTGATCCGCCATATTCCTCGGGAAAGGGCATACCCATCCATCCTTTTTCACCCAGGCGGGCGTACAGATCGGCTGGCCAACTGCTGGATTCATCGATTTCCTGAGCGATGGGGGCGACATACTCCTGGGCGAACTCACGCATAGTTGTCCGGATAAGTTCCTGCTCTTCGCTTAGGTAGAAATCCATTCCTATCCCTCCTATTAAATAATCCGGTGGGTCGAAAGGCTGCTAGATTAATTGTAGGGGCTGCACTGATTCGGAGTCAACCGATGGGCAGGTTTACGGACCTGATTGATGGTATCGCATAGATATGATGGTAAGTGTTAGTGGAGGCGGTCACAGGATGGGGCTGTGCAGCAACGAGGAAGAGGTTTTTAGGTAATCAACTGACAATGCCCGGGATAGCCCAGTATGTTAATATATGTTTAAGAATTTCCAGCGCTTGTTACTATTATCGTCCGCCGGAGCTCTTACCGGTGGTCAGAGCCAATCGAGTAGGATTG
>JAQVXF010000275.1 GCA_028709355.1 Syntrophomonas sp. | reverse complement strand
GAGAGCAATATTCCCCGCGAATTATTCCAGGCGGAATTATCCCGGATGATGTTCTCCTTCGAGCCGTCCAGATAAATTCCTGCATCCTTATTCCCAGAGACATTGTTTTTTTCAATCAGATTTTTGTTGCTGGATTCAGCGAGGGAGATGCCATACCAGTCGTTTGATCTGATATGGTTTTCAAGGACTGCATTGCTGACCGATGAGCGCAATGAAAGGGACGAGTCGCCGTTGTTCATCAGATGGTTGTACTGGATTATGTTATCCCTAGAGCAGACCAGAGCAATGCCGCAATCGCTCTCCTCGTTTATGTGGTTGTCTTTGATGCTATTATTGCAGATGACATTTCCATCCGAGGAGAAGAGGAAGATGCCGGCCGTATTGTTGTTGATATCATTGAAGGCGACGGCATTGGAGGATGATCCCTCCAGAAAGATCCCGTCCAGACAGCCGCTGATGGTATTGTTGTGGAGAGTATTTCGGCTCGAGAGGATGTAGATGCCGGTGCGCCTTGTGGATGTAATGTCAAATCCGGAGATGCTGACTTCATCGGCATAAAGGAGCATGGCGCTGTCGGCTGATCCCCCATCGATCTGGGGATGGCCGATGCCTATCAGGGACAGCGGCTTGGTTATATTCAGGCTCTCCTTGTAGGCTCCGCTCTGAACTATTATCTCATCTCCCGAAACCGCTCCATCTATCGCCGCCTGTATGCTCTCTCCCGGCTTGACCTCAATCGATGCTGCATGGCCGGATGAAATCAATAAGAGCATGGCCAAAGCCAGCATGGCTAAAGAATTTAATCCCTGATTCATTGCCCTTCCCAATATCTTTCTATGGCACTCATGATCCTTAAGACTTGTCCAGGCTTAGCCCAAACAAGAATTTAGGATCTATCTTCCCCCTGGGGTTTTGGCTCTGGGAAGGCTTTATGACTTGCCTGGCCCCCATCTAAAGGCATGAGAGAGCAGCTGGCATTCCTGCCCATGTTCTGGTCTGAGGCAGAAAAGCAGGGCATTGATCAGTTCGACGTCATACTCATCAGCGGAGACGGATATGTCGACCATCCCTCCTTTGCCGCTGCCCTGGTGGGCCGGATGCTATGGGATGCCGGCTACAGCGTGGGCATCATCGCCCAGCCCGGCCAAAGAGAGGACTTCCTGCGCCTGGGCAAGCCGCGACTGTTCCTGGGCATATCATCCGGCAATGTGGACTCCATGGTCAACAACCTCACAACCAACCTGAAGCGCCGCAGCCATGATGTCTACTCTCCGGGAGGAAGGCTGCTCCGACCGGATCGGGCGGCCATAGTCTATGCCAACCTGGCCCATGCCCTCTTTCCCAAGGTGCCGGTCGTCCTGGGGGGCATTGAGGCCAGCCTGCGCCGGTTTGCCCATTATGATTACTGGTCCGACTCGGTGCGGCAGTCGATCCTGGCTGACGCGCCGGCGGACATGATCATCTACGGCATGGGCGAGAGGGCCCTGCGGGAGGTCGCAGGCAGGCTGGATGGGGGGGAGAAGATCTCTGAGATCAGGGATGTTCAAGGAACCACGGTCAAGGAGGAGGTGGCCCGCTGGAAGGGCCGGGAGACCTCTTCCGATGAGACCCAGATTCCGGGATTTGGCCAGGTTTCGGCAGACAAGCAGGAGTACGCCCGGGCCTTTGCCATGCATTATCAGGAGCAGGATCCCTTTCATGGCCGCAGAGTGCTCCAGCCCCATCCCAAGACGGTGGTAATCCAGAATCCGCCCGCCCTGCCGCTGAGCACTGATGAGCTGGACAGGATCTATGATTTGCCCTTCCAGAGGGCTGCCCATCCTTCTTACCGGGAGAGCATCCCTGCCCTGGAGCCGGTGCGCTTCTCCATCACCAGCCACAGGGGATGTTTTGGCTCCTGCTCCTTCTGCGCTCTGACCCATCACCAGGGCAGGATTGTGCAGAGCAGAAGCCCTGAATCCATACTGCGTGAGGTGAGGCGGCTGGTAGGGATGAAGGGCTTTGCCGGGGTAATATCCGATGTGGGCGGGCCGACGGCCAATATGTACTCCCTATCCTGCCCGCGATGGAAAGGTGGCGCGTGCCCGGATAAGCTCTGCTCGGCGGACTGCCCCACACTGGACAAGGACCACTCCCGGCAGGTGGAGCTGCTTCGCCGCATAAGGGAGGTTGCTGGAGTGAAGAAGGTCTTCATCAGCTCCGGTATCAGGCACGACCTGATAATGGCGGACAGCTCATCTTATCTCCAGGAGCTTTGCCGCCATCATGTCTCCGGTCATCTCAAGATAGCGCCGGAGCATGTCTCCCGCTCTGTGACTTTATGCATGAATAAGCCCCCACAAGAGGTGCTGGATGCATTCCGGGAGCGCTTTTCAGCCGCATCCAGGGAGGTGGGCAAGGAGCAGTACATTCTGCCCTATCTCATGTCCGGGCATCCCGGCTGTACCGTTGGGGATATGGTGGAGCTGGCCGAGTATCTGCGAGAGGCGCGGCTCTATACCGAGCAGGTGCAGGATTTTACCCCCACCCCCATGACCGTCTCTACGGCCATGTATTACACCGGCCTGGATCCTTTCACTCTGAAGCCGGTGCATGTGCCCAAAGGCAGGGAGAAGAGAATTCAGAGAGCTATGCTGCAGTACCGTGAGCCCAGGAATTACGATCTAGTTCGGGAGGGGCTGAAGAT
>JAQVXF010000274.1 GCA_028709355.1 Syntrophomonas sp. | reverse complement strand
TTTTGATTGGTGTTTGTGGCAACTTCATTATATCATACGGGGGTTTTTCATTGGCCGTTTTACCCGCACTTAATTGGTATTTATGCTATTTTTTATGAGGTGTTTTTCAGTGGTCTCGGACGGTTCTCTCGGTCGGCCTTTGTCCCCCTGATCGGAACCGTCCCCCTGATCGTGATCGTGATCCGCGTCCCCCTGATCCGTGATCCGGATCTCATCATCGAGAATCGACGGCAAAGTCTTTTCTTTCCAGGTTTCCAACCCCTTGGTGAAGTGGGCGTCTAATTTGGGCTGCAGTATTTTTTTACCCTCCGCGGTGTCCAGGAATGACGTAACCCCCTCAGGTGTGATCGGATTCAACCCCTTAAGGTAGCTCTGCACGTCCTGGTTGTCCTTGTTGCTCTCGATGAGTTGCCTGATCTGTTCCAATGCCATTATGTTTTCCTCCCTCTTTCTGTGCCCTGCCAGTTCGCGCCTGGCAGTGCGGTATTTGGGCAATAAAAAACACCCGTTAAAGCGGGTGTTGGTCAACTATGATTCGTTTAATCGTTTATCTGGTTGTACTCACAGTTCTCGCAATACTTAAGTGCTGTCTCCCGGTCTATCTTGTCTTCGAGGCTGTCCATTTTAATCATTCCGTAAGCATCATTGGTGATGTCGTAACAGTATCCGTCATTAATCTTGCGCTTAAAAGCGGACACATAAATTCAGTCTCCATATCCCATTAGTACCTCCATTAAGGCTTCAGCTTCTTTGTCATAATAACTCCTGGGGAAGACCGTTCAAAAAATATTGCCTTCTATCGTGACGGCAGCAACCCCTCTTTATGAATAAAACGCTTGTCTTTCACCCTTTGCTTGAATAAACATAACCTTCGCATCGGCGACATAACTATTCGCATCATCAATCGATATTCCTCTGTCGATCATCAGCTTAACCGCATGAGGAGAGGCGTCTAGAATTTTCAACAATTCAGGGGTATTTATGCTGACTGTCAGTAGCATGCCTATCCGCTTACTTTTTCCTATGCATTCCGGGCGACGCCGGCAATTGCGGCAGCGCTCGCGGTCAAAACTGGGACGATCGACGATCAAGGGCCGACCGGGAGAACCGTCCCCTTGATCGTCTTGATCGTCATATACTCCGGACTTCGTGATAGGTTAGACCGGTTATGCGCACAATTTGTCTAATACTCAAACCATCAATGCCCTTGATTCGTTTGATTGCCTCTCTTCGCTCGATTGGCGACATCCTTTGCAAAGCAGAAATCGTCATCCCCTCGAGTTTCTCGGTAATCAACTTAAACGCCTCATCTTCACTTAGTCTCATTGGTGTCATATCTTCCAAGCAATGATCCTCGTTCTCTTCAGCTTCGAACGCTCTCATGTTTTTTATGGCCTGCTTCTTCTGATCTGAAAAAATGCCCAGCACCAGTGAAACCTGGGTCAATCCCGGCGGGTATTCGTTGTAACCATAGTAAACTCTGCAACTGCTCCATTTGTAATCCTCAGGTTTTTCAACTATCCGTGCGGTCACCGGATTCAGATGGACATAACGCATCGCTGTTAACAGGTAGCGGACATCTTCAACGTTTTCGCTTTTGAAACGATCTTGAAATACGTGACCACTGCGCCGGTACTTCAGGTTGTACCAGTACGCATAACTGGTCCCCAAACGTTTCATGAGCAGAGAAATACCTGATTCACCTTCTTTGATTATCAAGTGGATATGGTTGCTCATGAGGCAGTACCCTATCAGCTCGGCACTATCCTCCGCCGTTATGCGCCGCAAAGTATCCAGATATCTTTTTCGATCTTCGTCACCGAAAAATATATCCTGTCGATTGATGCCTCTGACGATTACATGATAAATGCCGGTTCCGCTTTTCGTCCGAGCTGCTCTTGGCATAGTCGAATCATTCCTATTTCCTTTTATTGGAATGATAACATGCTGGTACCGCTCAATCAAGAAAACCATCCCCTCGATCGTCGCAGGGGTATTTATGCTGACTGTCAGTAGCATGCCTATCCGCTTACTTTTTCCTATGCATTCCGGGCGACGCCGGCAATTGCGGCAGTGCTCGCGGTCAAAACTGACGATCGACGATCAAGGGCCGACCGGGAGAACCGTCCCCTTGATCGCCCCTTGGCGATGGATAATGATCCTGCTAGTGCACCGCTGGCGATCATCGCTGCCCGTTGTTACCCTGGCCCTGTCCCCGGCCCTGTCCTTGGCCCGGGCTACCCTGGTGCCGACCCCGGCCGCGCTGCTTGGGCGGGCCTGGGAAGACCCGGATGGCAGCTTCCCCCTCCACCGGACACCCATATTCACAGGCTCCGCAGCCCACACACAAGTCATCGATAACCGTGGGCCTTACCTGGTCATCTCCGCTGATTGCCTGGAAGGGACATTGCTCACCGCACAGGAAGCACAGCTTGCCCTGACTCCAGGCCAGGCAGCGGTCTTGGTCCACCACCGCCGTACCTATGTCCACCTCTTCCATGGGCAGCATCATGATTGCCCCGGTGGGACACACTTCCTGGCAAGCCATGCACAGGTCGCAGCGCCCGCGGCGGGGTATGAACTCCGGGGTTTCGAAATCCGCCCAGCCAGTACTGAGGGGCATAGCCCACAAAGCCCGGGTGGGGCAGACCTGCAGGCAGCGCCCGCAGCGGCTGCATAATTGGCTGAATTCGTCCT
>JAQVXF010000273.1 GCA_028709355.1 Syntrophomonas sp. | reverse complement strand
TGGTGGCTGTGTGGAGAAGCCATACAGGACTATGGCGGCTACGGCTATTGCGAGGAATACCCGGTGGCTCAGATGGCCCGCGACATCAAGATTTATTCCATCTGGGAGGGAACCAATTACATTCAGGCTCTAGACTTGGTGGGGCGCAAGATGACCATGAAAAAAGGCAGTGTTTTTGCGGCTTTTATTGAAGAAATCGCAGACTTCTGCGCCGCCCCGCGAAGTGAGGGGCAATTTACCCGAGAATTCGCCAATCTGGAAAAGGCATTAACTGCTTACCGACAGATACAGAAAACCTTGCTGAATCTTGCCAGAAATCAGCAAATGAATCTGGTTGCAGTGTATGCCCGGAGGATTCTTACAGCTACCGCCCAGCTATACGGGGCCTATCTCATTCTTGACCAGGCCTGCCTGGCCCAAAGGCGTCTCGGGGAACTGCAAGCTGATCATTATGACCGGGCCTTTTATCAGGGCAAAGTGGAGGCGGCCCGGTATTATCTGCTCAATGTTGTTCCAAATGTATGGCTGACCGCTGAGTTATTAGCCAGCGAAGATACTTCAGTTGTGGATATTCCCAGTGAGTCTTTTAATTACTAAAGTGGCAACCCATTCCCAATACCTAACCGCGTTTGAGCCAGTCCGGGGTAGCTCGGACTGGCTCAGATCCCCTTTTTGTATCCGGTCTCCTCTTTTAAGAGACACCCTCTCAAATTAGGATGAACCTGCAAATGCTGACCTTTCCAGGTGTTGCCCTCTAAATATTCAATATGCCATTCGGAATAGGGTGAGATACGGCTTACTAGTGACCTTAATATAGAAACTAAAATACAATTGGCAACACTAAAGAACCCCGTAATATAGGCCTTAGGGCAGTCAGCCAAAATGTCTGGCACGATTATTGAATAAGCCTTGATACAAACTCAATTCATTATAAGGAGGTGATAAGAGGGTTTTTTACGCAAAACGCAATCAGCAGAAAGATTAAATTAATGATTTATGCAAGGAGGAAAAAATAAATGGAATTGAACAAAATCGCGGTTATGGGTGCTGGCACGATGGGACAGGGCATTGCCTGGGCTCTGGCTGCAGCCGGAAAAGAAGTAATACTGTTTGACATTTATCCAGAATACTGCGATCGGGCTATCACTGCCATCGGCAAGAGCCTGGCCAAACAGGAAGAAAGGGGCAAGGTGGCAGCCGGCACTGCTGAAGCAATTACCGCCAAGATCGAGCCCAGCGGTGAATTTGAAAAGCTCGCCGAGGCCGATTTTATAATTGAATGTGTATTTGAAAAGATGGAGATTAAAAAGGATGTCTACACTCGCCTGGATGCCATCCTCAAGCCCGACATCATTATAGCCACCAATACTTCATCACTTTCCATTACGGAAATCGCTGCAATAACCAAACGCTCCGCCAAGGTTATAGGCATGCACTTCTTCAATCCTGCCAATGTGATGAAACTGGTGGAAGTGATACCCGCCGCCCAGACCTCCCAGGAAACCATTGATATCGTAATGGAATTGTCCAAGGCTATAGGCAAGACCCCGGTTTTAGTCAAGGAAGGGCCAGGATTTGTGGTTAACCGCATTTTGGTGCCGAGTATAAATGAAGTAGCATTCATCCTAAATGAAGGCCTGGCCAGCGCCGAGGATATTGACACCGCTATGAAACTGGGCGCAGGTTGGCCTATGGGCCCTTTGACCCTGAGTGACCTGGTAGGTGCAGATATCGCCCTGGCGGTGTTGGAGACACTGCATGGGGAGACCGGTGATCCGAAATACCGTCCCGCTGCGCCCCTAAAACAACTGGTGCGCGCAGGCTGGCTGGGAATGAAGACCGGCAAAGGCTTCTATGATTACAGCAAAAAATAGCCTCGGCTTGAGTGAGTAATAAGGGGGGACAATTGTGTCATTTGAAAACCTGATCTTAGAGAAGGAGAACGATATCGCCATCCTGTATATCAATCGGCCCAAATACTTGAACGCCCTAAATGCTCAGACACTGGAAGAGATCTCCCGGGCGGTGGACGAGGTCAGCAAGGACTCTGAAGTTAAGGTGCTGATAATTACTGGTGCAGGTGACAAATCGTTCGTAGCAGGCGCCGACATCAATTTCATGCTGCCTCTTTCCCCTGCGGAAGGAAGGTGTTTTTCCGATATGGGGGAAAAGGTTTTCCGCAAACTGGAACTCATGGAAAAGCCGGTGATTGCAGCTATCAATGGCTTTGCCCTGGGAGGCGGATGTGAGCTGGCCATGGCCTGCGATGTGCGTCTGGCTGCAGATAATGCTCTGTTCGGGCAACCTGAGGTAGGGTTGGGCATAATCCCGGGATTCGGCGGCACGCAGCGGCTGCCCCGACTAGTCGGGGAAGGCCGGGCTAAAGAATTGACCTATACCGCTGACAACATTAAAGCAGATGAAGCCTACCGTATCGGACTGGTAAACCATGTCTATCCGGCCGCGGAATTGATGGATCAGGCCAAAAAGATGGCGAGCCGGATTTCTGCTAAGGCCCCGCTGGCGGTAGGATATGCTAAATTCGCCATTGGCAAAGGCATGCAGGTGGATATTGATACCGCCATGAGTATCGAATCAGACATGTTCGGGATGTGTTGTGCAACTGATGATAAAAACGAGGGTCTGGGGGCTTTTGTGGAAAAACGTAAACCACAGTTCAAAAACAGATGATTGAGATGAA
>JAQVXF010000021.1 GCA_028709355.1 Syntrophomonas sp. | reverse complement strand
ATTCTTGAACGGCCAATGTGATACCGGCTTCATAGACCATACCCCGGAATTGTTCGACATCACCCCTCGTGAAGACCATGAGGTAAAGGTGCTGCAGTACATCGGCAACAAAGTGGTCAATGAGAGGAAGGGGGTAAAGAGGGACTACGACGTGCCGCGGGTGCCCAAGATCCCTGAACATCCTAAGTTGAGCGGTACCAAGCTGATTCTGGACCGCAAGGGTCCCCAGGGAGTGGTGGACTGGGTCAAGGCCCAGAATAAACTCCTGTTGTCGGATACTACCATGCGGGATGCCCACCAGTCACTGACCGCCACCCGGATCAGGACAGTGGATATGCTCCGCATTGCTGAAGCCACTGCCTATTATGGACAGGAGCTGTTTTCGTTGGAAATGTGGGGAGGCGCCACCTTCGACGTGGCCTATCGCTTCCTGCATGAGTCACCCTGGGAGAGACTGGAACAACTGCGGCAAAAGATCCCCAACATCATGCTGCAAATGCTGCTGCGGGGAGCCAATGCAGTCGGTTATACCAATTATCCCGATAACGTGGTGCGGGCATTCATCCGTGAAGCGGCGGCCGCCGGAATTGACGTTTTCAGGATCTTCGACTCCTTGAATTGGTTGAAGGGCATGGAGGTAGCTATCGACGAGACTTTGAAGACCGGGCGACTGGCCGAGGCTTGCGTCTGTTACACCGGCGACATCCTGGATGACCGCCGGGACAAATACTCCTTGGACTATTACGTCCGCACTGCCAAAGACCTGGAAAAGATGGGTGCCCACATCCTGGGCATCAAGGATATGGCCGGCTTGCTCAAGCCTTACGCGGCGGTCAAGTTGATACGAGCTCTGAAACAGGAGATATCGATTCCTATTCACCTGCATACCCATGACACCAGCGGCAATGGGGTAGCCACGGTGCTGATGGCCGCCGAAGCGGGAGTGGATATAGCCGATACCGCTTTCAACAGCATGGCCGGCACTACCAGCCAACCAGCCTTGAATTCGGTGGTGGCAGCTTTGGAGAACACCCACCGCAGTACCGGCATCAACCTGGATAAAATCCAGGAGATTGCCGATTATTGGGATGATGTCCGGCCCATCTACAGCCAATTTGAATCCGACCTGAAATCCGGCACCGCCGAAGTCTATAAGTATGAGATCCCTGGCGGGCAGTATTCCAACCTGAAACCGCAGGTGGAGAGTTTCGGGCTGGGTCACAAATTCAAAGAAGTCAAAGAGATGTACAAGGCGGTCAACGATATGCTGGGGGACATTGTCAAAGTCACTCCATCCTCCAAATTGGTAGGGGATCTGGCCATCTTTATGGTCAAAAATGACCTGACCCCGGAGAACATCCTGGAGAAGGGCAAAACCATGAGTTTCCCGGATTCAGCGGTCTCCTACTTCGAAGGTATGATGGGCCAACCCTTCGGGGGATTCCCACAGGAATTACAAAAGTTGATTTTAAAAGACCGGCAGCCCATAACCGCCCGCCCAGGTGAACTCCTGGCGCCGATTGATTTCATCGCCGTGGAGAAGCACCTCAAGGAAAATTTCTGTCTGGAAGCCTCCATGCAAGACATCCTGAGCTACGCTCTTTATTCACGGGTTTTCGAGGAATACCTGCTGTTCCGCAAGGATTTCGGCGACCTCAGCCGGATGAACAGTCCGGTCTTCTTCGACGGCATCAACGAGGGCGAGATCTGCGAGGTCGAGGTAGGGGAGGGCAAAACCTTCATCATCAAGCTGGTCAACATCGGCAAGATCAATAAGGAAGGGGAGCGCAAGGTCTATTTCGAGGTTAATGGCAATCCCCGGGAATTTACGGTTCTGGATACCCAGTTCCAAAAGAAATTCGAGGTGGAAATCGGTACCACCGCCATGGCCGACCCCCATGACAAGAGGCAGGTGGGGGCCAGTATCCCCGGCACGGTGACCAAGATCCTGGTCAAACCGGGGGATACGGTACAGCCTGGCCAAAGCCTGGTCACGATTGAAGCCATGAAGATGGAGACCCAAATCACCGCTCCGATCGCAGGGACGGTAATCAATGTGGTTGTCAGCCAGGACCAGCAGGTCAAGAACGGCGAGCTCCTGATGCAACTGGAATGAGACGCAGAAATACAAAAAAGCAGCCGGGGCCAGGGTTAGAACCTGGTCCCGGCTTTTTACGTGCATTGATTGCTCTGACCTGCCGCGGCTCAACGCCTCTGGCGGTATGAGGCCGTTCCCTTCTGGGGTCTGAGCTGTCTGCGCCTCGACTGAGGAAAGTCCGCATTTAGGCAGACCTTATAAAAAGATTCGGCACCAGGCGAGTGGGGGACCTGGGATTAAGCGTACCAAGGTACGCAGACCGAACCGGAGCCCCAGCTCAACGCAGCTATCATCCTTTGTATCAGTCTAAGGCCATTTTACCGGGATGACTACCTTGTTGGTATCGCTGCCGTCCTTGGCACTGGCCTCGAAAACCTCTATCTGTCCCTGGCCCGGACCATGGGCGGTGAAAACCAAATCAGCGTTGAAATCACCCCGTCCCGGTGCCCCTTCGGCGGCCATGGTATGTCCCTGTGCTATTATCGTCCCGCTGTTGTCCCGCAGCCGGTAACTAACACTGGCTTCGAACACCCTGGCATTGCCGGAAATCTTGACTGGACTGCTGATTACCTGGTCCCGCTGTGGAGATGTAACCCAGATGGCGGGTTCTAAGACGCTGGATAGATCTCGCTGGAAAGGCTGCTCATAGAGCCCCACGTGCCCCCACCAATCCATGCCCTTATCGGCCGAACCGTCCACGGTGAACGCCACCTTCTGGATAGTAGGGAATTCCGTCAGGGTATTTACTATGCTGGCTATGCCCAGGGCTTCCCCGCTGGACCCCACATTGGCCCTTAAAACCTCGGCGGAAAAATCAACGGTTGCCAACCCCTCAGTGATGTTGATGCCCAGGATCTTGGTGCCAGTAGGCATCACCCGAGACGCCCCGGCGGTGGTAGGAGTCCCGCTGATCAATTCGTTGAGGGCGGCCTTGGCTACTTCAGCGGTCTTGTCGACCTGGTGCACCTCCCGGATCAGGTAGGCCTCGGTCTGGGTGGTCTTTAAATAGTATACTGCTACATCCATCTTGGTCGATTCCACCGGGGCAGGATTTACCGGACCCGGTTGAGCCGGCTGTTGACCGCCTTGACACCCGGCCGCCACCACGATCAGCATCGCCAACAGCAGCAACGTCAGAGTACTTTTTAATCTCATCACAGTCTCTTTCCCTCCATTGGTTTTTATTGTGCCCATTAATCTGCCTTCCTGCTCCTATTATATTACTTATATAATACTATTATCTCAACTTCATGGGATACTTACACTATACTAGAAATATGCAGCAATCTTTGCTGCCCATTGGCTAAGGGGGATAGATCAACTTGGGTCGTAATGATATCCTTGTAAACCAGGATTCGAGGGGGGCAGGTATGAAAACAACTGGAGCTTCAGAGGGAATATATGGTCTGGGTTTCATCGGCGCATTAGTCTACTATATCCTCCAGGCCAACACCTGGCTGGGATGGTTGGTGGGTTTCCTCAAAGCCTTGGTTTGGCCGGCCTTTCTGGTATATGACTTGATGAAATACCTGCAAATGTGAGACCTGGCGCGGTTGCGCCAGGTCATGGAGTGAGAGTTTGATAATACCACCGCTCACCACAGTGATTATAGCTTACTTGTTGTTGCTCAACGCCCTGGCCGCAGCTGTTTTCGCCCTGGATAAAAGCCGGGCCCGACGCAAAGGGCGTCGCATTCCTGAAAAGACCCTTCTGGGTCTGGCCCTCATCGGCGGCTCAATGGGGGCCCTGGCGAGCATGCACCTGTGCCATCACAAAACCCGCTCACCCCAATTCCGCTGGGGCCTGCCGTTGATACTGATTCTGCAGGGGAGCCTCTCGCTTTGCCTGCTGAACTGGTTAGCGGGATGAGCACAGCCGGAGCCTTTTATTCGGATTCCATGAATTCATCCTTGCCCGCGCCGCATACTGGGCATACCCAATCTTCGGGCAGATCCTCGAAACTTACTCCAGGTGCTATGTCACTGTCGGGATCGCCCACCGCGGGATCGTAGATATAGCCACAAATCGTACACTCGTACTTGGTTTCCGCATTAGCCATCGATATTCTCCCTCCTAATTTTTGAATTCCGCTCCGTTACCGGCCCGGGTTGCTTATCCCTCCGGGCGGTTTGAATGCTTAGCAGTATTGTAAGCGATGACTTACCGCATAGCAATATTTGTCCAGACAGATTCCAAACTAGTATAATTATTAAAACTGGAGAAGGAGGCTTGGTCATTTGAGCATCAAGATAACCGACAAAGTAAGTTGGGTCGGCAAGGTGGACTGGGAACTGAAGAAGTTCCATGGGGAGGAGTTGTCTACCCACAAGGGCTCAACCTACAATTCTTATCTGATCCAGGATGAAAAGACGGTGCTGATAGACACCGTCTGGACTCCCTACCGGGATGAGTTCATCGCCCGCTTGCAGAAGTACGTCGACCTGGACAAGATCGATTATATCGTGGCCAACCATGGTGAACCCGATCACAGCGGAAGTCTGCCGGCCTTGATGAAATTAATCCCCAATACCCCGATCTATTGCACCGCCAACGGGGTCAAGTCGCTGCGGGGTCAATATCACCAGGACTGGGATTTCCAGGTGGTCAAGACCGGAACCAAACTGGACATCGGCAGCCAGGAGTTGATGTTCATCGAGGCTCCTATGTTGCATTGGCCGGACACCATGTTTACCTATGCCATGGGTGACGGCATCCTGTTCAGCAATGATGCCTTCGGACAGCACTATGCAACCGAATCACTGTATAATGACAAAGCCGACCCAGCCGAACTGCAGTATGAATGCCTGAAATACTACGCCAACATTTTGACCCCCTTCAACCGCCAGGTAGATCGTAAGATAAAAGAGTTCGTGGCCTTGAATCTGCCGGTCAACCTGATCTGCCCCAGTCATGGCGTCATCTGGCGGGACAATCCCCTGCAGATAGTGCAGCAGTACAGCCGCTGGGCCGATAGTTACCAGGAGAACCAGGTCACCATCTTGTATGACAGCATGTGGGACAGCACCAAGAAGATGGCCCAGGCCATCGCCCGCGGTATAACTGCCGCTGATCAGGATATCATCGTCAAAATTTACAACGTTGGACAACGGGACAAAAACGACATCATCACCGAGGTCTTTAGATCAAGAGCCATCCTGGTCGGTTCTTCCACTATCAACCGGGGGATACTCTCGGCGGTAGCCGGGATACTGGAGGAAATCAAGGGATTGTCTTTCTCGGGAAAGAAAGCCGCTGCCTTTGGTTCCTACGGCTGGAGCGGGGAATCGGTCAAAATTATCACCCAAGAACTCAGGGATGGCGGCTTCGATATCATCAACGAAGGTTTGCGCTGCCTGTGGACTCCCGACCAGGAGAATGAACAGCGCTGCTTCCAGTTCGGCCAGGAGATGGTGGCCACCCTGGAGGGCTGGCAGAAAGCATGACAAAGTAGAGAGGAGTGTTGAGATTGAGCCAAGAAGATATCACCGCTATGAACAACCCCGAGGAAAAGAAGCGGGAATACCATACCGATGACCTGATCATCTATTGGTATCCGAAGCAGTGTTCTCATTCCGGCAAATGCTGGGGGGCCCTGCCGCAAGTGTTCGATTTGGACAAGCAACCCTGGATAGAACCGGCCAACGCCACCACAGAGGAGATTATCAAAGCCATCGACCTATGCCCTTCGGATGCCTTGAAATACCGGGTCAAAGAAGGGGCCCGGATCGACCCGGTTCTGGCCAGGGGACCGGGATCATGTGACTACCAGGTCACACCTACTGAAATGATAACCATCAAAATGGTAAGAAACGGCCCCTTGTTAGTAAAAGGGACCGCCAAGGTGCTGGACCCGGATGGCAAATTGATCCGAGAATCCAACCACGTGGTCCTGTGTGCCTGCGGCAAGAGCGACAACAAGCCCTTCTGCGACGGTTCCCACGCCCGCAAATAGCTACCGCCAAGATTAGCGGAACCTGATTTTCGGGAACTAGCTGTAATATTCCCAGCAGGGCCCGCCCAATCAGCCCAATAATCTTAAGCCCCGTAGCCGGCCATCATTATGGGCGCAGGATACGGGGCTTTGGCTGGTGCTGACAACCTAGCGGTTATAACAACAACCGTTGTAACCGTGCTGTTGGGGGAGATGCCTAAGCGGTCGCGGCCGCCTGGCGGCGCCTGGCTACAGCGGTTATTAAGACCCCGAAAGCCACCGCAGCGATCAGCAAACCCAATACAAACCCACCCATAGGGATGCGGGAGGTAAGGGAAAGCATAACGAATAATACCAGGAAACCAGCTATTACCGGACCTTTGCCCTGCCAATTGTATTTTTCCGCCAATACCCTGACCAGGTAATCGGCCACGAGGATCTTGGCCAGGTAGAGGAAGAGTATATACAGGAACAACAAGATCATAGCCAAGGGTATGCCGACCACGGTTATGAACAACATCACTACCGCCATCGGCACCACCAGCAAAGCCAGGAAGCCCCAGCCCAGTTTAGCCAGGAAGGGCCCATATTCACCATGACCGCCCCGGGGGAACAACTGGGGGAAAACCAGGTAAAACAGGCCCCAGACCAGGAAGCCGGCGATCACCATTATGATTGTTCCGGTCCATGCCATGCCATGAGTGACCACCTCCGGGACCTTGGCGTCGGGCCGGACGGGCGGGGCCAGTTGCGCAATAGCCCCTACCTGGGCGGACGGGTCGACTTGGGCTGGATTAGCAGAACCGTAGTTTATGGAACCTTGTACCGCGGCAGTAGGACCGACAATAAGATTCTGGACATCCCAGAGTTTCACATCACCGCCCACTGGACCCTGCAGAGAAAACTGGTTGGAACTGCCCATAACCTGCCCCTGGACGGTCCCCCGCAGGTCAGCGGAGTTGCCAAAGGCCATCACATCGCGAGCTACCTGGGATGATTCCCGCAGGGTTACCGTATTCCCGGCACTGGTGACACTGCCGCCCACCGTAGAGCCGACGTCGATGGTATTACCGGCAGTGCGTATATCCCCGCTGACCATACCATTGATTGCGACTGAATTGGCGGCGGCGATAACATCCCCGTTTACATTGCCGTTGATGGTGACCGATGAACCGACCGCAAACACATCGCCTTCGACGTTGGCATTCACAATCAAGTTGTTGCCGGACACGAATAGGGGGCCTTTCAGGTCTCCGGCCGGTACATTGACCATATCCCCACTCCTGGTTTCCAGGGCCGCAGCGACCGTCGTCCAGCTCAAAAGCAGAACCGTCAATATCATCAGGATAGACCACTTGCTCATGTTTCCAGACATAGAATCATCTCCTCTGTCTTGTGTTTGGATGACAATCGACCCCTTCTTCACCTCCCGGCAACCTCCCGACCAGATTTGACAAAACCTTGAACAGGAATAGTACCGCCGTCTTTTCTCCAACATTTCTCTGACTTAAGATTGCATATACTTTCATAAAAATAATAACACAAAATAATTCAATATTCTTGTTGTTGCCGGGCAGCCCTAGCCACTGATAGGAGTAAATAATGCATTAGCTCCAGTTTATCATTATACTATAGTTAGAAATGCAGATGCTGTGACTCTCTGCCCAGAAAGGATCCACCCGCATGAGGAACATGAAGACGGCAGCTACCACGCTGCTGGTTTTAACTGTATTGGGTTCGCTGGCGGCCTGGAATTTCCGAGCCTCGTTTACCGGGGGCTTGTTTTTTGCTGCCTTCGAAGCGGCCCTGGTTGGAGCCCTGGCCGACTGGTTCGCAGTGGTAGCCCTCTTCCGGCACCCGCTGGGATTGAAATTCATACCCCATACTGCCATCATCCCCAATAATCGGGGCCGAATCATCGAGGGTATCGTCAAGATCGTAGAAACCGATTGGCTCAGCCTGGATTTTATCGCTGCCAAGGTGCAGGCGTACCCCTTGCTGGACGGCTTGGCCGAAGCCTTATCTGCTGATGAAGTGCGGCGGGGCTTCGAGGAAACCGCCCAGTCGATCAGCCATAACATCATAGAGAATCTGGACCCTGCCGATCTGTCCGAGTTCTTCCACACCATGCTGTCTGATAACCTGGATTCTATCAAGTTTGCCCCGAGCCTGGTGGAGAGTATCGAAGATACGGTCAAACAACTCTACAGTGACGACGTTATCCGCCTGATGCTGGACTGGGCCATAGCCTCCACCAGCGGGGAAGAATTTGAGCAGAGTATCAAGCGTTTACTGACCCGGGCGGTGGCTGATTATTCCAACCAAGGTAGCTTTGTCCGGCGTCTGGGTAAGGGTTTGGGCGAAACCCTGGACATTGTCAACTATGACGATGCCGCCCTGATCCTATCCCACCGTATCAACCACTTCCTTAAGGAGATGAAAGCTCCGGATAACCGTTTCCACGTCAGGATCAAGCAGGAAATCGAAAACCTGCAGCTGCTTGACCCCGCTGCCGCCTCCGCGGTTTTGGGCGACTCGGTGCGCAAGTTCGTAGGCACCGAGACCGGGATTAAGGCCACTAGCGAACTGTTTGCCGTCGTAAAGGACCAACTTCTGCGGGATGGAGACCGGGGCATGCCCCTGGTCACCTACCTGACAGGGGTAATCCTGCAGCAGGTAGCCGCCATTCGCCAGGATGAGATGCGCAAAGCGGAGCTGGAAGCCTGGTTGAAGGATAAGATAATAAGTCTTTTAGAACGTTACCACGCTTTGATCGGGAGGATGGTGCGGGAGAAGCTGGAGAGCCTCAACGATGCTGGTTTGGTGGAGTCCCTCGAGGATAAAGTGGGGGACGACCTGCAGTGGATCAGGATCAACGGCACAGTCATCGGGGCCTTGGTGGGTATAGTCCAATATCTGGTGCTGCATCTGATTTAGTCGGATCTGCCAGACCGAAATGATAGAGGGGGAGTCGGCTGCGCTCGCTGCAGCCCACCATCCAAACAGCGTGTCCCGGGTACTGCACCCGAGATGCAATTGTATGATGGGCGGCATACAGATCAAACGGTGAAAATAGCGGCCCAACGCCGCATTTTGAGGGAGGAAGATATTATGTGGAGCCGCCGGGATCTAAAAAGCCGAGCCAAGTCGGTGCTCAAACTGTCCTATTGGAAAGCGTTCCTGGTCAGCCTGGTGATAGCCCTCGCCCAAGGCGGCCTGGGCGGTTCGTCCCGGGCTGAATACCATACGGAATATGCCGGTGATCAATTTACGGAACTAATTCCCTACCTGCCCCTTATTATTTCCGCCGCCGCCCTGGTCTTCCTGTTGGTGTTGGGCCTGCGTATTTTTGTGGGCTATCCCCTGGAAGTAGGGGGAAGGAGATATTTTATCCGCTCGGCTGGACAGGATTTCGATCTCAATAACCTTGGCTTTGCTTTCAATAAGCAGTGGTACCTGAATATATGCACCGCCATGTTGTGGCGCGCATTCATAACCTTTCTCTGGTTCCTGGCCCTGATCATTCCCGGTCTAGTTAAAGCATACGCCTACCGCCTGGTGCCTTACATCCTGGCCGACAACCCTCATATCGATCACCGCCGGGCCCTGGAATTGAGCAACCGCATGACGGCTGGGCATAAATGGCCTATGTTTGTCCTCGATCTTTCCTTCTTGGGTTGGTACCTGCTGGGTTTATTGGCTTTGGTGATCGGGACCCTGTTCGTCCTGCCTTACCAGAATGCCACAATGGCGGAATTGTACACCGTCCTAAGGCGCGACGCTATCGCCAACAACTGGACCAACCAGACCGAGCTGAATCTTGATTCAATGAGTGAAACGGGCAGCCCACTAATCTAAACAAGCACATGAGTATATGAGCATACAGTAAGTCCATAGACCGCAGCCGCTGCCATAAGGCGCACCTCGGTGCAGCCGTTTCTGTTACCCTGGTTGCTCCGGATGCCAATACGACATCAGCCCAGAGATAGGTCGGGCTAATGCCGGAGCTAGATGTGCTGGGCAGCACTACATAATCAAATCCAGGTTCGTGTAAAATTTTTATCAGTCGGAAATGAATGATAACAAGCACCTTTGGATAGGGGGAACAGGGGATGAGGTACTTGCCCAGCGGAACTGCTGAGGGTTTGGCATATCTGCGCTACCGGGAGACGCTGCGGCCTCCGGAAGAGATGATATGCAATGATTACCTGGCCTATCATTTCTCCGCCTGGTGGACCAGGATGGCAGCCATTATGATGCAGCCCCTGCCCAACAGCATGGTCGAGTGGACTCTGGAGCAGCAGGGTCGGGGAGTGGTCGGGTTTATCGCCGCCCGCACCAGGATGTTCGATGACTTCGTAGAACAGCAGATCGGGGATGGCATTAAGCAATTCGTCATCCTTGGGGCCGGGCTTGATTCCCGCGCCTACCGATTCGCCAAGCAACTGCGGGGCATCAAAACATTCGAGGTCGACCACCCCCTTACCCAGATCGAGAAGAAATCGAGGGTCGCGGCGGTCTTCAAAGGACTGCCCTTCCAGATCCATTATGTCCCCGTCGACCTGATGAGAGATGACCTGATCCAGGCTTTGCTTAAAGCCGGCTATGACCCCACCCAGCGCACCCTTTTCACCATGGAAGGGGTGGCCATGTACTTGGACGAAACCACCGTACGCCGAATCCTGACCTCTGTCCATGCCTGCTCCGGACCCGGTTCCAGCCTCATATTCGATTACGTCTACCTGGCCGCTATCGATGGGCGCATCCTGGGGCATGCCATCAAGCATATGAACTACCTGCAGTACTGGTTTGATGAACCGGTTCTGTCGGGCATCGAAGCCGGGGAAGCCGAAGCATATGTGCAAAGCTGCGGATTCGACCAGATAGAGGAGTTCACCCCGCAACGCCTCTATGATATCTACTTCAAATCGGTAGTGCCGCAACGTCCTATGTCAGATCTTTTTGCGGTGATTATCGCCCGCAACCGGAAGTAAGCCGCGGGCGCCGATTTCCCAGGATCTGGTCTCTTCGGCGCTTTCTTCTGCTAGGTGAGAACCGAGCGGCCATAACAGAAGCCGGGGCCGTAATAAAGACAAGACAGCCCGGCGCGGGGTATTTTATAAAACAATCTTTGCTACCTCGGCTAATAAATATGTCTTTGCTATGGAATGTAATTACAGTGAGG
>JAQVXF010000272.1 GCA_028709355.1 Syntrophomonas sp. | reverse complement strand
CCCAGGATATCAGAGATGGTGGCCATGATGGCTGCCCCCGAGGACAAGCCGGCGGTAAACAGGTATATGGCTATCAGATAATTCCAAGTGTAATGGTCCATCTCTTATCACCTCCGATACGGTATTACGAAGACGTTGGGATGAGTTACCAGGTCAGGGCGGCGTTCCTGGGCCCCTTTGGCCACCCATTGGTTGATCTCACTGTTGGGATCATTTAGGTCCCCGGTGATTATAGCCCCGGCGATACAGGTGGTCTCACAAGCCGGTCGCAAGCCTACTTCCAGCCGGTGCAGGCACAGGGTGCACTTCTCCGGCAGACCCCCGTCGTGGCGCTCGTTCATCATCCGCACCCGGTAGGGACATGCCAGGGCACAATAACCACAGCCGATGCACAGCTCCGGTTTGACCTCCACCGTGCCCCAATCGGTGTAGTGCGAGGCCTTGGTAGGACAGGCGTCTACGCAGGGCGCATTCTGGCAGTGGTTGCAGGACCACTTTTCGGTGTAACGATAAGAATTGGGGAATACGCCGCCTTCATGCTCGATTATCTTGGTCCGGTGCATGTCCTTGGCGACCTTGTTTTCGGCAACACAGGCCACACTGCAAGCATGACAGCCCACGCATTTGTTGAGGTCCACGATTTTACCCCATCTCTTCTTGGCTTCCGCCATCTTCAGCCCCCTCATTCAGTTCGATGGTCAAGGTATCGAAGAGAATCCACCGCCCGGTCGCCAGTCCACGATAAAAACCGGTGCGGGCATTCTCCCGGATGTTGGTCAAGAATTGGAAAATCCAGTGCTGCATGTGCTCACTCATCATTTCCCCCATCGCCTTGTGGTAAATGTCATCCCCGGTATCCTCATGTTGCTCCGCCATCAGGGCCATGAACTCCAGTTCGACCATGATATGGTCAGCGGATAACTGCCGGTGATCACACTCCACTCCCCAGCGGGCGTAAAATTTCCGCATCCGTTCATCGCTGTTGCCCATCACAATACCCTCCCCTTGGTACCAACCAGCGAAGGGATGAGCCTTGGCGGTGGGAAACCCGTTGATGAACAAACCGGTGAAGTCTATCTGCAGCTGGTCCAGGTCAACATCGCCTGCTGCCGCGGCGTCTAATCCAGTCCCGGCTCCAGCTCCGTCCATCAGACCAGCCCAGTCCGACAACCGGGCCAAGCTCTCCTGCAGCGCAGCCAGATTCTCTTGGTCGGGAAAATGGAACAGTTCCTTGGCGGTATACAATATTTCCGCATCGACTCTCAAACCAGCCATGATCATCCCACCTTCCTGACTTTTACCACCATGTAACAGTCCAGGCAGGCGCCGGTAGGATCTTTGAGCTCGATATTCTTTTCCTTGGGCCAGGCCGGCATAATATCGCCATCGTTCAGACCGGGTTTCTTAACCAGTTGCAGGAAAGGAGATTGCTGGCCGAACCCATGCAGTATGCACAGGGTATCGGGGCGAATGCCTTGGGTCAGTTTAGCCCGGGCTTGACCGGCGCCAAACTCGGTGCTGACTTCGATGTTGTCTCCATCGGTGATTCCCAGTGCGGCCGCCCGGGTGGCATTGATAAAGATGAAACCTTCCGGCATGATCTCATTCAGCCATCTCATGTTGTGGGTCTTGACATGGCGATGGACTGGCGGTCGGCTGGTCACCAGGTGGAATTCATCAGTGTTCTGGGGATGCAGAACCCAGCTCTCATCAAAGAAAGGTACCGGGCTGTAGCCCCACTCCTGGAGTTTGGGGGATGAGAGTTGGATCTTGCCGCTTTCGGTGTTCAGTTTGTCCAGCGGCTTGGGCACGAACTCTTTGCTGCCGGTGATGAGGCCGCCATTGGCCAGGGCGGTGTCGAAATTCATGCCGCTGGGGGCTATCCGGTAATCCAGGATCGCCTTGCCGATCGGGGTCAGGTACTGATCCAATCCCAGCTGCTGGGCAATCAGGTGTTTAATCTCACCCAGATCCTTGGTGTCGTACAGGGGTTCTATCATCGGTTCCGCCAGGGCGATCTGCATATAGCGGGCGTTGGTCTGGCGGGGGGATATCTCATAACGCTCCAGGTAAACGTGTTCCGGCAGAACCAGATCGGCCACGGTGGCCATATCGTCCGGGTAGATATTGATATTGATGACATAATCAAGCTTGGACAAGGCTTGGACCCACTTCTGGGGATTGGGCATGGACTGCAGGGACTGGCCATACACGATGGCTACCTTGACCGGATAGGGCTCATCGGCCAGGATCATATCGGCCACCGATTGGTAGAGTCCCGGTCCCACCAAGGGCTGCTTAACCGCCAGGGGGAACAGGTGACCGCCATCGATGCGCTCCGTGACCTTCATTTCCGGGGCTTGCGCCGCGGGTCCCACCCAGTTCAGACCGCCGGTGCGCGGCAGCATGATGCCGCCCCGGCGCTCGATCTGCCCGGTGATGGCCATCAGAGAGAGGCAGGCCCGGGCTAATTCGAATCCGCCGGGATGAGATTGAATAGCTTCGCGTTTGTGGATAGGGATCAAGGCCGGGCAGCCCCCGCTGAATTCGCGGGCGATCCGCCGGATGGTCTCGGCCGGTACATCACTGAGCCCGGCCGCCCATTCAGGCGTATAATTGATTACGCTGGCGGCCAGTTCTTCAAATCCGCTGACGTTAGCCGCTACATAGGCGGCATTGTATCGCTTCTCCGTGATGACCACATT
>JAQVXF010000271.1 GCA_028709355.1 Syntrophomonas sp. | reverse complement strand
TAGCCAGGATGCGCACCGGCGGGTTGAGGATGAAGACCCTGACCCTGACGGCCAAGGATAAGATATGCTTCTGCGACCAGGCGGTCTGCCGGCCGGACTACTGCGATTTTGCCCGGGGGCATTATGACCGCATCAACGAAGCCATCTTGGACACCATCCAGAGCCGGGATGATTTAGAACGCGGCACTATCGAGGCATACGCCCGCCAACACCAGGTGTGCCCCTTTGAACTGTCCCTGGATCTGTCGCTGCTGGCTGACTGTATCATATGCGATTACAACTATGTGTTTGATCCTCGGGTATACCTGCGCCGCTTTTTTGCCGGGGGTGGGGAAGGGGATTATGTGTTCCTCATCGATGAAGCCCACAACCTGGTCGATCGTTCACGCGAAATGTTCTCCGCCCGGATTCAAAAAACCGATTTCTATAAGCTCAAGAAGAATTACAAGGGCCGCAGCAAGCCCCTGGATAAAGTCCTGAACTCTATCAATCGATCCCTGGTGAGCCTGCGCAAGCAGTGTTCCGAAACAGGTCAAATGTCCGACGCGGCGATGCCGCAGGAAATGATCGAGCTGGTCCAAAGCTTCACCGTGATAGCGGAGAGGTTGCTTAAAGAAAATCGAGAGCTGGGTGAGGATCATGATTTCCTGCAGCTTTATTTCGATGCCCTCGGTTTTGTGAGCATTGCCGGTTTTTATGACGAGCGATTCATGACCCTGGTCGAAGCCGATCGCCGTGAGGTGTCGGTAAAACTGTTTTGCCTGGACCCCGCGCATCTGCTGGCCGAGGCATTGAAGCGGGGGAGTTCGACCGTCATGTTTTCAGCCACTTTGACCCCCCTTCCATATTTTCGCTCCATACTGGGCGGGGGCGAAGCGGACGGGATGCTGGCGCTGGACTCACCTTTCAATCCCAATCGCTTTTGCATCATGGTGGCCGACTGGGTATCGACCAGGTTCAAGGACCGAGAACGCAGCCGGGCAGAGGTGGCTGCACTGATCGGTGCTTTTGTGTCCGGCAAGACCGGCAACTACATAGTCTATTTCCCTTCTTACCGATATATGAACGAAGTGTTGCCAGTATTCAGGGCGAGATTCCCGGAAATTCTCACCACGGTACAGGAGAATAGCATGGCGGAAACTGATCGGGAACTTTTCCTGGCTGGATTCGAGACGGACCCATCACATACCCTGGTCGCTTTCTGTGTACTGGGAGGTATATTCTCGGAGGGCATCGATCTTGCTGGCAACCGCTTGATTGGAGCAGTGGTGGTGAGTGTCGGTCTGCCCCAGTTGAATACCCAGCAGGATGCTATCCGGGATTATTTCCAGCATAAGAACGGGCGGGGTTACGAATATGCTTACATGTATCCGGGAATGAACAAGGTGCTGCAAGCGGCCGGCCGGGTGATCCGCTCGGAAGATGACAGCGGCGCGGTGCTGTTGATCGATGAGCGCTATGGACAACGCAATTACCGGCAGCTCTTTCCGCGCCATTGGCATAAGCGCCTGAAGGTCAGAGATATCTCCTCCCTGGTGGCGACTCTGGAAGGCTTCTGGGGGAAAAGCCAGGATAGCTAGCGAGCTGTTGGACCGCAATCCCTGGACCCTATCTCTCCTCTACAACCATAACCGATGTGGTCTCCGGGACCCAGTTCAGAGCAGCATCACAACGGCATCCCGACCGCGGAAGTCGTTTGCCAAATCCCCCAGCTCTTGATATATATAAGACAGAAGCATGACAGGGCTGGTGTTGAGCCGATCTTGGGGATGCTCTGACCGGGTAGTCTTGGTTGTGCTCGCTGCAACGTTTGGGACAGGAGGAGCTTATGCGGATCACCCGGATTCATATCGAAAACTTTCGCAGCATAAAGGAACTTGATCTTTATCCGGCCGATTACCGGATCCTCATCGGCCCAAACAATAGCGGCAAGAGTAATATCCTGGCCGCCCTCAACCTGGTCCTGGGTGAAGCCTGGCCGACGGATCGCAGCTTCACCTTGGAGGATTTCCACCGCTATG
Organism: Syntrophomonas sp.; assembly: GCA_028709355.1. Lineage (GTDB taxonomy): Bacteria > Bacillota > Syntrophomonadia > Syntrophomonadales > Syntrophomonadaceae > PHAA01. Next base: position 692 of record JAQVXF010000271.1, on the reverse strand, counting down.
ACACCCAGCACGATATCGTGATACAGGTCTACTTCGATTCAGCCCTGGAGACATGGCGAAATATGAGCCTCGAAGTGTGGGGCTTTGAATTACGGTGTCATGCTTATAAGAGGGCGCACCGGGGGATGCCGCGAGGGACTCTGACCCATGATTTCACCTGCCTGAGTGAGAAAGGGGAGACCATCAAGTATCCGGCTGAGCCTCTGCAGGAGGGCAAACAGGCCCGGCTCTGGTTTGACCTGAAGGTGACGGGTGAACTCAGGCAGCAACTTCCATTTATCTATTTCGATGCCCGGCGGGATTTCTTCCACCACCAGACCAGTGACCGTTGGTCGGTGCTACGGAAAATACTGGATGTGGTCAGCACCGAGATCCGGAATGACAAGACCATGGTCAAGGTATCCACCAGCCAGGGAGAGGTCAAGATGACCCGCCGGCAGGCTTTCGAGCACAAGATGGCAGAAGCCTATACTTTTCTTAGGAACCCAGATTTGCTGGAACTGGAGCAAGCATTGGATTCAGGATTGGATCAGATGGGGTTTGGGACCCAGCCTAGTGAGGCATCGTTACACATGGCCCTCCACCATCCGGTGGACCCGTTCCGGAACATTCGCCTGCTGGTGGATGAGATGGGTAATCATACTGTAGCGGAGAGAGCTGGGGCCGGATTACAGAGCGCCATCATCATCGCT
>JAQVXF010000270.1 GCA_028709355.1 Syntrophomonas sp. | reverse complement strand
CCTACATCGCTGCAGGGTAGAAAATTATGAGCAGGGCTGATTATCCAGGAGCGCTCTGCGGGGCGGATCAATTACCGGGATTTGGGCGGTGAGGTTTGAGGCGTGATTTAATGAACACTGACCCGTCGGCGCTATTGTTGAGGCCGGAAGGAAGGCCTAGCCAGCAGGGGTTGTTGACGACACAGATGAGAGATTGGCAGCGATGAATGAGGCATTATCCGGTGGGGACGATTAGGGGCGACGGTTGGGGTCGTAAACTCCGCCGCAGTTGCGCGGCCGCCCGGAGGCTCCCGCTCCATCAATACAGAGTCTTAGCAAATTGGATACCAGGTTATCCGGTTGGCAGCCTAAAGGGATATCAGCGAAGGCAGAACTGATTATAAGACTACAAAAGACGTGGGGAGAGAGGTATACTATAGAATAATCCGATTGGAGACCGAATTGAGGAGGCACTACATGAGTTATCTGCGGAACATCCCTGCAATAGATGAGCTTCTGGAGATGAAGCAAGTCCAAGCTCAGTTCGATCGATACAACCGAGAGTTTCTGGTGGCCACCCTCCGGCAGGCAACCGACGAGGTTAGGCAGGCTTTGCGACTGAGCGGGGCGGGATGTTCCCGTGAAGATATTACGGTCCAGATCGTCACCCGTTTCCATACAATGCTGTCAGGCTCAAGCCGGGGCACGCTTCGGAAAGTTATCAATGGCACCGGGGTGGTATTGCACACCAATTTGGGCAGGGCCCCATTGGGACCAAGGGCACTTCAATATGTGCAAGAGATGGCATCTGATTACAATAACCTGGAGTTCCACTTGGAGAGCGGCGAACGCGGGTCACGTTACCAGCATGTCGAGCAGCTCCTCGTCAAGCTGACCGGGTCCGAGGCCGGACTGGTTGTCAATAACAATGCCGCCGGGGTATTGCTGGGTCTCAATACGGTAGCTCAGGACCGTGAGGTGATCGTCTCGCGGGGCCAGCTGATTGAAATTGGAGGCTCGTTTAGGATACCTGATGTGATGCGCCAGAGCGGGGCCCGGCTGGTTGAAGTGGGGACCACCAATCGGACATATTTGAGCGATTATGGGCAGGCCATCAATGAAAAGACGGCGCTGCTTTTTTCCGCCCATACATCAAACTACAAGATAGTAGGCTTTAGTGCAGAAGTACAAGTTGCTGAGTTAGCAGCGTTGGGGAAAGCTCACAATATACCGGTTATGCAGGATCTGGGCAGCGGAACCCTATCCGATTTAAGTGCATGGGGTTTGGGAGAAGAACCTACGGTGCAAGCAAGTGTGGCAGCTGGTGCTGACTTGGTAACTTTCAGCGGGGACAAGCTGTTAGGAGGGCCTCAGGCTGGGATAGTGGTAGGGAGAGCCAACTATATAGGAGATATGAAGCGCAATCAGCTAATCCGGGCGCTGCGGGTCGACAAGATGACCATAGCTGCACTGGAGGGAACGCTTTTGGAATACTGGTGTGGAGATCCACTGCAAAATATTCCGGTTTTACGAATGCTGACTATGGCACCGACAAAGCTGGCAATAAGGGCCGAGTCACTCAGGAGCGCCCTTCAGGAGATGCTGGTGGACCATGCGGCCTTGTCGATCAGGACCATTGAAACCGAGGATATGGTGGGTGGAGGGGCCTATCCTACCTACAAGTTGCCTGGGCACGGGGTACAGATCACCTTTGCGGACAACCGTCTCCACACCGTGGCCAGACAGTTACGCCAAATGGAACCGGCCTTGGTAGCTCGCTTGCAGGATAACGCCCTACTTGTGAGCGTGCGTACCCTGGGGCCAGGGGAAGATAGGCAGGTGGTAAAGCTCCTTACCGAAGCATGCGGTCAGACGACAGAGCAGAGTCCAGTAGCGAGGCATGAACCATGCAAAGACTGATCATAGGTACCGCCGGGCATATAGATCACGGGAAAACCACCTTGGTAAAGCGATTGACCGGGATAGAAACGGACCGGCTCAAGGAGGAAAAACAGCGGGGGATATCAATAGAACTGGGGTTCGCCCCGTTTGTCCTGCCTAGTGGACAGAAGGCGGCAATCGTTGATGTGCCAGGCCATGAGAAGTTTATACGCCATATGCTGGCGGGCGCATTTGGGATTGACATGGTCCTTTTTACTATCGCAGCAGATGAAGGAGTAATGCCCCAGACTCGAGAACATGGTGATATTATCGAGCTTTTGGGAGTGAGCAAGGGCATAATTGTAATTACGAAGAAAGATTTGGTAGACGACGAGTGGTTGATGCTGGTAGAAGATGAGATAATTGAATATACCAAAGGGACCATTTTGAATGGAGCGCCTATTGTGGCTGTATCGGCAACCACCGGGGAGGGTATCCCAGAATTGTTGGCTGCCATCGAGCAGGTCGCCGAAACCGTCACCGAGAAACCTATTGGCGGCAAGGCCCGGTTGCCCATAGATAGGGTATTCACGATAGCAGGTTTCGGCACGGTAGTGACTGGCACCTTGTGGTCTGGTCAAATTAGGGTCGGGGATACCATGGAGCTGCTGCCGGTGCAGAAGGCCGTCAAGGTGCGTACCTTGCAAGTGCATAATGAAAAGGTGGGCACCGCCTACGCGGGGCAAAGAGTGGCTGTTAATCTTCAGGGAATTGAGGTAAGCGACATCAAAAGAGGTTACCTGCTGGCGGAAACAGGCTTCTTAATTCCCAGTTATCGGGTGGACACTAAATTGCGTCTCCTG
>JAQVXF010000269.1 GCA_028709355.1 Syntrophomonas sp. | reverse complement strand
CCTGACTCCCAGCTCGTTTCCGGAAAAGACAAGATAGGGATCTACGGCTCTGCATTCATACCGTCCCTCTGTGGAGTAGGGAACCCTCATCTGCAATGCACCATCCTTCGGCTCGGCCTGATTGGCATAGATAAATGGCCTATTCTGATTAGAGGTCATATTGAGCACACAGCCGACCTTCTGGTCCGGGCCGGTCCGAACCCTTATCAATGCCCCGGGAACATACTCAAAGATCTTGATCTGGGCCTTGGCCGGATTTTCTCCCAGGAATGTCCTGGATTCGTATATCAGCCGGAAGTGACCGGTGCCCGCCGCATCAAAGTAATAGAGCTTGCCCAAGGTGGTGTTGAATAGACGCTGGGTGGGAATGACGGTAATCTGCGAACTGGAATAATCCTCCGCCCGGAAATAGGTTGTAAGATCCTCATTGGCCCAGGTGGCTATAGCTCCCAGCTTGCCGTAGGCCATGCTGTGATCCACAAATGCGTATTTCGATCCTCTGGCATCCATTAGCGCTGTGGCGTTGTCCTCGCTCTCCGATAGATAGAATTTGGCTGCATCCTCCCAGCCGGCCTGGAAGTTATTCGCCACCACTGGTCGCTCGGCCATATACATAATCCAGTTGCCGTAATCCCACCAGGACATGACGCTGTACTCCGGCGTCTTTTCCGGTGCATCAAAGAAGCTGGTAGCATTGCTATTCTCATTCAACCAGGCCATTGACTCCTGCCAATCGCCTTTGATCATGGGCCCGCTGTAGGTGACAGCATTTACTACCTCGGCAATTGTAGGCAAAGTCAAAACCAAAAATAGGACTAGGATCGCCGGCAGGACCATCCTGGGATTGCTCTCCCCAAGCCGTTCTTTGATCCAATCCAGGACGTGGAAAAAGAGTATGCTTATAGAAATCCCCATGGCAATGGTGGACATATAGAGGAATCTCAACTGCCCGAAGGTGAGAACAATAGCAAACGCAGCCCACAGCAGCAAGATAATCCCTCCCTGCCTCCTGCACCCCTGGCTCCTTATGATGGAGTTCAATAGAACGGCCAGGCCAGCCAGAGTAAAGAGCAGATTTAATCCCAGCCCGGAGAATGCCACCTGCTTAAATGTAAGCCAGTTATAGACGAGCGGCTCAGCTTCGGATATCTTTCCCACCATTTCCCCACCCCATATCGTACTCAGGCCGATTCGAATCAGTTCACCCGTTGCGAAAGGTCCGCTAGATAAGATCAGAATAGATATCAGGATGACGAGGATGACGCTGGGGGGAAATGCCTTCCAGCTCATATTTCTCTTTACTATGAGATAATTGATAGCAGATATTATGACTGTTGCCCCAAATATAGCTGCAATTCCCACAAAGGAGGGCCAGAGCCAGGGAGCATTGCGATAAGGCAGGATGAAAATGATGGCCACAGCCAAGGCCAGCAGCATAACCATCGCCGTCTCTTGCGAGGGCCTCTTCTCTTTGAGCGCCATGGTCATGTCAATTGCGACATATGCCGGGATTACCGCCAGGTAAAGCACTGCCCCATGCCAGGTATAGGCCAGAGCAGCTATGGACAATCCTGCCAGAGCCGCAAAAATATATCTCCTCTTACTACCGCAAAGAGCAAGGATCAGGAATAGCAGAGCAGATATGAGGAACAGCACCTCTAAGCTGTGGTGATCCATATCCGCAAAACTGGTATATTGGAGAAACGCGGGAGCCAGGACGGTCATCAAGCCGGCCAGAATGGCAGTTCTATGATCGAAGACCTCCCTGACCAGGAAGTAGACGGCTATGGTGGCTATGGTGCCGATGATAATGGGGACAAAAGATGCTGTCATCTCCACGCCCGGACGGGTATGCTGGCCCAAAAGCAGGCAGAAGGCAGCGCTGATCTGATCGTAGAGAGGCGGCCATAAATTCTCCCATCCGTGAGGATAGTTGAGATAGGAATCAAACCAGAGTGTATTTGGAAAATTTTGTACCGTATATAAAATTCTGCGCATATGATAGAACTCGTCATAGCCCGGCAATAGGATTCCTTTTTCAGTGAGGGAGGCCCTTCCACCCAGAAATCTCAGCAATAGGCCGAGGATGACGACTGCGATAAGCTCTACCTGCTCGCTCCTCTTCCCCTGATCCATGGCTCTCGGTAAAGTGGTTCCTCATATAAAAGACTGGCTCTTTTTGGGATAGCACAGTCGCAATGCCGATGAATTCAGTTTCTTTCGGCCATGCAAACGGCCATATCCCCGAAATTGGCTACGCCTTAAAAATCAAAGAGAGACTTCTGCTTGGGAGAGTTGTTGGCATCCGGCTCGAAAGAAAAGAGGCTGCTCTGTCCCCTGCCTGCGCAGAGCCGGTCACGGCCAACGCCGAAGCTCTCGAAGATACGCAGCACCGGGGGCAGTATCTGCTTTTCCACATAGTAATCCGTGTCCAGGGGCATATTCTTCTCCAGGGCATAGGCTGGATCCTCCGCCCGGTTCACAAAAAGCTCCCGGTTCTTCTTGCCCCCTCTTCCCTGGATTATGACGAATGGGACCCGGTCTCCCACGCCGGGGACACTGCCTCCCCGCTCTTTCATCTTTTCCACCAACTGGATATGAGGCTGCTTGTCCTTGTAGGAGCCAGGGCTCTTGGTGTAGCGGCGCGTTAGTGTCAGCTCCTGCAGTATTTCCGGATCTTTGGAGAGGTCTAGGCTCTTGAGCCGCAGGACCACATTCCGGACA
>JAQVXF010000020.1 GCA_028709355.1 Syntrophomonas sp. | reverse complement strand
TAACCGTCTATAAGTACAAGAAACGCAAGAATTATCGCCGCAAACAAGGTCATCGCCAGGCATTCACCAAGATCAAGGTGGACAAGATCGAAGGTTGATGAGTCTTGGGCAACAATTTAACGGATTAATCATGCGAGCATAACTGGGAGGTTATTGATATGGCACATAAAAAGGGAGTCGGCAGCAGCAGGAACGGCAGGGACAGCGAGTCCAAGCGCCTGGGTGTCAAGCGCGGCGATGGTCAGTTGGTAAGGGCTGGCAATATATTGGTAAGGCAGCGGGGGACTAAGATCCATCCCGGTCAGAACGTAATGGTGGGCGGTGATGACACCCTCTTCTGCACTGTGGACGGCCAGGTGAAATTCGAACGCAAGGGCAAGACCAAGAAGCAGGTGAGTGTGTACCCGGTGGAGGAGAGCGCTACCGTATAGGCACCACTGGCACGAACTCCAACCCCTGGAATGTTCCAGGGGTTTTTGCTATTATTAGGGATGATATGGAGGCGGAACTATTGGATGCAGAATTCATGGTCGGCTTGCTCAGGCGGATGAAACATGATCTTGCCAATCACCTGCAAGTGCTAAACGGTTACCTGCAGCTGGGACAACCGGACGAGGCTCAGGACTACCTGCATTCTGTGATAGAAGGCCTGGATGCGGAAAGGATGATCTTAAGATCTTTGCCGGCCCCGGCCTGCTTATATTTTTACGACCAATTGCTGAAGGCTAACGATCTGGGTATTGGCCTGCGGTTCGAGGATATCGACCTGGAATCATGGGAGTTACTGAAGGATAGGCGCGAACCGGCTGCCAGCCTGGAGATTATCCGCCAGGAGCTGGGTATCGGTTGCCAAGAGCCGGTGATCTACCTTTCCATCTGCGAGGAGGCCGGAGGGATAGATCTGCTGTACAGCGGTTGGAGCGGGGGAAATGAGGCCAGGGTGTTCCGGATCGAAAAGGAGTGATTACGGGTGTTTATTGACCACGCTAAAATATTTGTCCAGGGTGGCAACGGCGGTAACGGCTGCGTGGCCTTCCGGCGCGAGAAATTCGTCCCCATGGGGGGGCCCTATGGCGGAGATGGCGGTCGGGGCGGCAATGTGGTTTTCATGGCCGACGAAGGTCTGGGTACCTTGATGGATTTCCGTTACCGCAAGCATTTCAAAGCCGAGCGGGGCACCCACGGGATAGGCAAGAACCAGCACGGAGCCTGGGGTGAGGATTTAGTGGTGCGGGTTCCGGTGGGGACACTGATCATTGACGATGACAACGGGCAAGTGCTGGCCGATCTGACCGTTGCCGGGCAGAGTGCTATCATCGCCCGGGGGGGACGTGGAGGACGCGGTAACAGCCGTTTCGCCACCGCGGTCCACAAGGCTCCTTCCATGGCTGAGAATGGTGAGCCCGGCGAAGAGAAGTGGATCCGCCTGGAATTGAAGCTGCTGGCCGATGTAGGCCTGGTGGGATTTCCCAATGCAGGCAAATCGACATTCATATCCCGGGTATCGGCGGCTCGGCCCAAGATTGCGGATTACCCCTTTACCACCTTGGTGCCTAATCTGGGAGTGGTCATGACCCGGGACAAAGAGTCCTTCGTGATCGCCGACATTCCTGGATTGATCGAGGGGGCCCACGAGGGGACCGGCTTGGGTCACGATTTCCTGCGCCATATCGAGAGGAACCGGATGCTCCTGTTCATCCTCGATGCGGGCCAGGTGGATGGGCGCTCGGTGCTGGATGATTATATAACCCTGCGCAATGAATTGGAATTCTATAATCCCGAACTGCTTGATCGTCCTTATCTGATTGTGGCTAACAAAATCGACCTGCCCGATGCGGAGGAGAACCTGCGCCTGCTGCAGGACCAGTACGGCGATCTGGTCTACGGGATTTCGGCGGTGACCGGCCAGGGGGTAAGTGAGCTGGTGGAGAAAACCTACCAGGTCCTGCAGACCATCCCGGCGACAGAATATACCGGGGAAGCCAGGATCATCCGCCGGTTTGCCGACGAAGAACCTTTCCAAATCGATGTGGTCGACGGTGTCTACCAGGTCTCGGGGCGTAGGATCGACAACCTGGTGACCATGACCAATTTTTCTCAGGAAGAGTCCCTGCAGAGGTTCCAGCGCACCACCGCCCGGATGGGTCTGGACGCCGCGCTGAAAGAAAAGGGGATCAAGATCGGGGACACGGTCCGGATAAAAGACATGGAATTCGATTACAGCGAATAAACAACTAGAGCAAATGGACAGCAAAAGTTTATTATTTGCAGGTAGAAGGAGAAGTGGTCGTGATGCGGGAGAGGCTGAAGCAGTGCTGCCGGATAGTGGTGAAGGTAGGCACTAGTACTTTGACCCATGCCAATGGACAATTGAACCTGGGGCGGATGGAACGCTTGGTGCGTGAGTTGGCCGATATACACAACCAGGATATTGAGGTGCTGCTGGTAAGTTCGGGGGCGATAGGCACCGGGGCCAACCGCATGGGTCTCAAACAGGTCCCCCGCACTTTGCCGGAAAAGCAGGCCCTGGCCGCCATTGGGCAAGGCGCCCTGCTCCACTTGTACGAGAAATTTTTTGCTGAATACGGCAAGACAGTAGCCCAGGTGTTGTTGACCCGGGAGGACCTCGACGAGCGGATGCGCTATCTCAACGCCACCAATACCCTGCTGGCCATCCTGGCCATGAAGGTCATCCCCATCATCAACGAAAACGATACGGTGGTGGTGGAGGAGATCAAGTTTGGTGATAACGACATGCTCTCCAGTTTGATAGCTACCATTGTCAATGCCGACCTGCTGATCATTTTATCGGATGTGGACGGTTTCTATGAACGTGATCCCCGTGTCGACGACCAGGCCCAACTGGTGAGTGAGGTCTATGAGATAACTACTGATATGGAAGAGAACTCCACCAACCGCGGCATCGCCTTCTCCAGTGGGGGAATGCTGACCAAGCTCAAAGGGGCCAGGGTTTGTATGGCGGCTGGAATCCCCATGGTGATCGCCAACAGCACCGAAAGAAATGTGTTGCGGAGGATCCTGGCCGGGGAGCGACTGGGTTCCCTGTTCATACCCCGGGAGGAGAAGATGCAGGCCCGCAAGAAGTGGATCGCTTTCGGAACCGTCTTGCACGGTAAGGTGCAAGTCGATAGCGGGGCGGCCAACGCCCTATTGAAAAGGGGCAAGAGCCTGCTGGCCTCTGGGATCGTGGATGTGGAAGGCGATTTCGGACGGGGGACGGTGGTGGCGGTGCTAGGTGCCGATGGCCGGGAGATAGCCCGGGGGATGGCCAACTACGGTGCGGATGAGATCCGAAAGATCGCTGGCAAGCGGTCCACCGATATCGTCAAGATCCTGGGTGAAAAGGATTATGACGAGGTTATTCACCGCAACAACTTGTGGGTCGAATGCATGGGACAAGATTAAGGGAGGCATAGGTATGGGTAATATTCAAGAGATACTGATAGCCCAAGGGATAAAGGCCCGGCAGGCGGCCAGGGTATTGGCTACGGCTTCGACGACGGTCAAAAATGTGGCCTTGCTGAACATGGCAGAGCAGTTGGAGACCGGCAGCCAGGATATACTGAAAGCCAATGGAGCTGACCTGGAATTGGGCCGGGAACAGGGTTTGAGCGCCGCCCTGCTGGAAAGGCTGACCCTGACCGACAGCCGTATCCGCGACATGGCCCAGGGCCTGAGGGATATCGCGGCCTTGCCGGATCCGGTAGGGGAGACCATCGATTCCTCCCGCCGTCCCAACGGCCTGGATATCAGCCGGGTGAGGACGCCGATCGGGGTGATCGGGATCATATATGAATCCCGGCCTAATGTGACCGCTGATGCGGCCGCTTTGTGCCTTAAATCAGGCAACGCCATCCTGTTGCGAGGCGGCGAAGAGGCTCTCAACTCCAACCGGGTGATTGCTCGTATCATTTCAGCTGCGGCGACCGGGGCGGGCATACCGGAGGGAGCTATCCAATTGGTTGACAGTGAGGACCGTGAGGCGGCAGTGTTTATGATGAAGATGCACCAATACCTGGACGTACTTATCCCGCGGGGAGGCAAAGGACTCAAGACCGCGGTGCTGGAAAACGCAGTGGTTCCGGTGATCATGACCGGAATGGGCAATTGCCACGTGTATGTGGATGAATTCGCCGACCTGGCCCAAGCCAGCCCCATCGTGATGAACGCCAAGGTGCAGCGCCCTTCAGTATGCAATGCGGCTGAGACTCTGCTGGTGCACCACGCGGTAGCCGCGCGCTTCTTACCGGCCATGATAGGAGAGTTGCAGGCAGCCGGAGTGGAGATCAGGGGCTGCCCGACGACTCAGCAATTGGTGCCCGGGATTAAGGCTGCCAGTGAGGATGATTGGGCAGAAGAGTACCTGGACCTGGTGCTGGCAGTTAAGGTGGTGGGCAGCCTGGACGAGGCGGTAGACCACATCAACCAGTATGGCACTGGTCATAGCGAGGCCATCATCAGTGACAATTACACTAATGTCCGGCGCTTCCTTCGCGAGGTGGATGCAGCCGCTGTCTATGCCAACGCTTCCACCCGCTTTACCGACGGGGGAGTATTCGGGTTGGGGGCGGAGATGGGGATAAGCACCCAGAAGCTGCATGCCCGGGGGCCCATGGGATTGAAGGAACTGACCACCTGCAAGTATATCATCCAGGGTGATGGCCAAGTCCGCTAAAGCAACGGCGAGCTGTTAGCGCAAGGGAGCTCAGGATTTGAGCCCGCGGTAGTGATGATTGGTCTATCAGACCGGTATGAATATGGGGAGGGCAGCATTGTCCTCTCTATTTATTATCTTCAAATGGACCGGCATTCCCACCTGGATTCGGTCCAGGCTGCACTCCTCGATATTGGCAGCCATGCGCACCCCTTCGGTCAGGTCCACCAGGGCATAGATATAGGGCGGATGGAATTCGGGCAGGGCACTGACCCGGACGATGGTGTAACTGTGAACTGTGCCCAATCCGCTGACGGGCTGCCAGTCTAAACGGTCTTGCCAGCAATAGGGGCACCTTTCCCGCGGGTAGTATACGAAACGTTGACAATCGAGGCAGTACTGCAGCCACATCTGCCCGCTCTGCAACTTATCCTTGAAGATCTGCTTGTATCCACTCATTCTTACTTCCTCCCCAAGACAAGACAACTCTGGGTACTCATCACCCCGCCGTTACCATTGACCAAGGCCAGGCGATTCTTGCGAACCTGCCGGGAACCGGCTTCGCCGCGCAGCTGGCGTACCGCCTCGACAACATGGGACATGCCGCCGGCAAAAGAGGCCTGTCCACAGGAGAGTTGCCCCCCGTGAGTGTTGCAGGGCAGGTCACCTTTATATGTGAGATCGGTGTCGGCCACAAATCGGCCGCCCTCCCCTTTGGGGCAGAAGCCGGCATCTTCCAGGCTGATCAGCACGGTAATGGTGTAGCAATCATACAGTGAGACCAGATCAATGTCCCCGGGATTGCACCCTGCCATCTGGTAGGCTCGCTGAGCTGCCATGCGGATTGGGCTATGGGTGAGATGGGGAGCATAGGGGATGGAATTGTGGGTGTAGGCTTCCCCAAATCCGGGTATGGGGATGGGCGGGTGGGGCCAGGCACAGTCAAGGTCGGCGCAGCTGACCACCACCGCCGCGGCGCCGCTGCAGGGCCGCACGATCTCCAGCAGGTGGAGTGGATCGACAATGACCCGGGAAGCAAGCACGTCGTCAACGGTCAAGGCCTGTTGGTTGAACAGGGCCAGGGGATTGGCCAGGGCATTGGTGCGCTGGTCGACCGCTATTTTAGCCAATTGTTGAGGAGTGGTGCCGTATTCGGCCATATGCCGGCGGGCGATCAGGGCATAACCGCTATTGAAGCCCATCGGTCCATAAGGCAGCTCATAATCGATTTCCGCCTGGGACATGACTGCCATTTTATTGGCCCGGGTGTTGAAGACCTGCGAGTCCCAAACCCCGCCGCTCAGGCACAGGCAGTGACGGCACAGTCCCGCCTCCACTATCAGCTTGGCCCGCGCTACCGAAGCAGCAGCGCTGGCCCCGCCCAGTTCCACCATGTTCATGAAAACCGGATCAAGCTGCAGATATTCGGCCACCTGTGAAGGCCACAGGAAATAGCTATCCTCACTGGGGGGAGTGACCAACAGCCCGTCGATGTCGCTCTTGGTCAGGCCGGCATCTTGGATCACCAAGGCCGCTGCCTCGGCCAGCAAGTCAAGGGTCCCTCGCCCCCCCGCATCCAACGCCGGCACTAATTCGGAAATTCCGCTGATTACTGCCTCGCCTCGGGTCAAATCGTGCACCGCCCTTCTGGTTTGGTTAGGCTTACTCGATTACTTCCAGATTATAGCTGGAAAGCTTGGCCTGGTCCGCGAGACTGAGTCCATACTCTCGCTCCAACTCCTGCCGCTGGCAGACCGTGCCGCACAGAGGGGTGGACAGGTAACGCAGGCCATTGTCGTTGACCATGGTCACTATCAACTTTTTGTCAGGATACTTCCGGGCCACTATCTTGGCGGCCCCTACATTACAACCGGATGATATACCACAAAAGATCCCTTCCCGGCGGGCCATGTCCTGGGCCATGGCCACGCTCTCCTCGGAACTGATCAGCACTACCCCGTCCACATACTGAAGGTCCAAGATGTCCGGGATGAGGCCGTCGGCTATGCCCTGTACCTGGTGTTTGCCAATCTTGCCGCAGGCCAGGATAGGGGATTCCCGTGGTTCCGAGATATATACCTTGATATCTGGATTCTTGCTCTTCAGGTATTTAGCGGTACCAGTCACAGTGCCGCCGGTGCCCTGGCACATTATAAACACGTCTATCTTGCCTTCAGTCTGCTCCCAGATCTCCGGCCCGGTATGGTCATAGTGGGCGGCCAGGTTTTCAGACCGATAAAACTGCCCTATTTCAAATACCTGCTCCCCGTAATGTTCTTTGATCTGGGCCACCTCATCCAATACCAGGTCCACGTCAGTTTCGGCCCCGGGGGTGAGCACCAACTCCGCCCCATAAGCGGCGATGGTTTTCTTGCGTTCCTCGCTCATCCCTTCCGGCATCACTATGATCACCCGGTATCCTTTGCAGGCGCCTACCATAGCGGTCGATATTCCGGTATTGCCGGTGGTTCCCTCCAGCAAGATCATGCCCGGCCGGAGTTCTCCCCGTTGTTCGGCTGCTTCTATAATCTGGCGTGCTACCCGGTCCTTGAGGCTGCCGCTGGGATTGACATACTCGAGTTTCACCGCGATATCAGCGTTGACGTCTTCCGCTATCCTGCCCAGCCGGATCAAGGGGGTTCTCCCCACTGCTTCCAGGACGCTGTCCAGCATCCGGGCGTTGGCATTCCATTCCATCCGATTACCTCCAATTATTATGTTGCTATAATACCCAATCCGTTCCAAACTTCAGCGGCCGGCGCAGGGTCCGGGTATCCTCCCGGGGCATAGCCTGGATGAACCCGGGCGGGTGCTTCTGATCTTGCTCATAGAGTTTGACCAATTCCGTGAAAAAACGTTCCCGCAGCTCCGGCCGGCGTAAAGTAATGCCCATCCCGGTCAGAGTCTCCGTCCAGGCGTTGTTGGTCTCGATCTCATAATCGGTCAAGCGGTCAAAGAACTCGCGCCAATCCTGCAGGCTGGCTTCCTCCGTCCAACCGATCCCGGCACACACGAAATGCCGGCACACTGATTCCCGCAGCGACTGGGGCAGGATGCAGCCCTGGTCTTGGCTGTGGAAACGGCACCGGTAACCCCGGCCTTCGATGACATTGTTGACGGTGACCGAAGCATCAAGGATAGTCAGGTGTTCCAGGGCGAATATGTAGCCCAGCAAATCCGGCTGATGCAGATACAAGTAGACCAGGTCGGTCGGGTAGAAGACCGGCGAATAGAATCCGCAGCAGCCTTTATCGTCCTGGCGGGGACAACGGGCGCAGAGATCCACCTCTATATAACTGCGCAGACCTTGATTATGAAACACCAGGGTGATTTCGGCCTCCTCCACAACGGGTCTCCTTTCCTAAAAGCTTCTGTATACCGACGGCAGCTGACCATATTTAATAATTATACAAAAGATTCCCGGTTTGTGCTTACGGTTTTGCCTTTTTACCAGTAGTTTGCATATTTTAAGTGCAATAGTTATGATTAAGCATAGATGATCGACGGGCCGGCTGGACTATGGATACAGCGGGACTCTGGGGCAGGTGACATGAATATGGTGAAAAAGAAAATTGGTATTATCGGGGGGACCTTCAATCCCATCCACTATGGCCATCTGATTGCAGCTGAATTTGCCCGCGAAGCCTTCGCTCTCGACCGGATCATCTTCGTCCCCTCGGCCCGCCCGCCGCATAAGAATTTGGGGGAGATATTGGACAGCCGCCACCGGCTGGCCATGGTGGAACTGGCGATTCGCGATAATCCCGCCTTCTGCGCGTCCAGCCTGGAGATCGACCGGCAGGGCATGTCTTATTCAGTAGAGACGGTAGCGGCCATCCAGCAGATGCATAGGGAGGCGGGGCTCTTTTTTATCCTCGGCATCGATGCTTTCATGCTTATGAATACCTGGAAAGACCCGGACCGGCTGGCGGAAATGTGCAGCCTGATCGTGGTCACCCGGCCTGGCTACGAGATGAATCCGGAAGACGAGTGCTTCGCCGGTATACCCCTGCTGATGTGGCAGAAGCTGGAGGTTATATCGATCCCCGGCTTCGAAATCTCTTCCAGCGCCATAAGGATTCGGGCGGCGGGGAGAAAAACCATAAAATACCTGCTTCCACCTGAAGTGGAGGATTATATCAACTCCAACCGACTATACTGGAGCACCTCTGATGATTGCCAATTATGATCAAGCCGAAGCCTTGATAAGAAAACGGCTGTCCCCAGGACGATGCCAGCACAGTGTCGGGGTGGCCCAAACGGCCGCCCGATTGGCGGGCTTATTTGGGCTCGATACCCACAAGGCTTATATCACCGGTATACTGCACGACTATGCCAAGAACCTCAGTCCCGAGCAGTTGCTGGAGGTGGGTACTGCCGCCGGCTTGATCACCCATCCGGTGGAGATAGAGTGCCCGGAACTGTTGCATGCACCGGTAGGTGCTTACCTACTGGAGACTGAACTGGGCATGGATGATGCTGAGCTGCTGTCAGCAACCCGGGTTCACACCCTGGGCTCAACCTATATGAGTAAATTGGACAAAATCATCTACCTGGCGGACATGATTGAACCGACCCGCTCGCCTTATCCGGAGCTGGAACGGTTACGCCAGCTGGCGGGGCAAGCTTTGGACCAAGCCATGCTGTTCGGCCTTGAAGCTACCATTCATAACTGCCTGGAACGAGGCCGCATGCTGCACCCGGTCACGGTGGAAGCCAGGAATCAATTCCTGCGCCAATTGCAGGGCAAGGCTGCGCTGTGAAAAAAGCCGAGGAAAATGGTCCAGCCCAGCCGGATATATAGCCATCAATCATAACGAAGGGGGATTCTATTTGATAAGCGAGCAACAACTCATGCAACTGGTCGTGGATGCCGCGTTGGAGGAGCAGGCAATCGACCTCACCGTTCTGGACGTGTTTGAAAAAACCATCATAGCCGACTATTTTGTTATCTGCAGCGGCCGCAATCTGGTCCAGATTCACAGCATAGCCGACCATGTCGAGCAGCGACTGCAGGAGCAAGGCGTCTCCTTATTGCGGAGGGACGGTTATCAGCAAGGTACCTGGGTGGTCTTGGACTACGGCTCTACCATACTGCATATCTTCCGCCAGGAAGAACGCGAACACTATAAGCTGGAGGATCTGTGGGCCGATGCCCGCAAGGTGCCCATCGAAAACCCGTAGTCAGGGAGCTGTCCAGTCGGACGAACGAGCCCGCCAACCACATTTTCGGGTATGGTTGACGGGCTCTCTTGTATATAGGGACGGCTCGAAGCCGGACGGTTTAACGGGCGACGATGTTTACCAGTTTACCGGGCACGACAATCACTTTTACCACTTGTTTGCCGGCCAGCATCTCCTGTATCTTGGGCAGGGCCAGGGCCTGGTTCTGCATCTCCGCTGCGTCTACCCCGGTCGGGACCATCATCCGTTCCCGCACCTTGCCGCTGATCTGCACCGCGATCTCCACCTCATCCTGCACCAGGGCGGCGACTTCATAGCGGGGCCAGCTTTGCTGGCATACGCTGTCCTGGTGCCCGCACATCTGCCATAGCTCCTCACATAGATGCGGTGAAAAAGGGCTGAGCAGCACTATCATGGTTTCCACTGCTTCTTTCAGGACCGACAGGTCCTGATCATCCTGGTCGATATAGGCGGTGAGCATATTGTTCAATTCCATTATCGCACTGATGGCGGTGTTGAAGTTGAACCGCAATTCGATGTCCTCGCTGACCTTCTTGATGGTGGCATGGGTCTTATAACGTAGTTTGCGGGCCTCACCATCCAATTCCCCGAACTGGGCCGGCAGGCTGATTTCCCGGATGTCCGCGGCGCAGTTGCTGACCATTCTCCAGACCCGGTTGAGGAAGCGGGAAGAACCCTCCACCCCTTGGTCGCTCCACTCCAGGTCGCGCTCCGGTGGGGAGGCGAACAGGATGAACAGGCGGGCGGTATCGGCTCCATAGGTATTAATGATGTCCTCGGGGCTGACCACGTTGCCCTTGGATTTGGACATCTTGGAGCCGTCCTTCAAAACCATCCCCTGGGTGAGCAGGTTGGTAAAAGGCTCATCGCAGGGCAGGTAATCCATGTCATACAGGAATTTGGTGAAGAAGCGGGAGTACATCAGGTGCAATATGGCATGCTCCACCCCACCGATGTATTGGTCCACCGGCATCCAATAGTCCACTGATTCCCGGCTGAAGGGCAACTCATCGTTGTGGGGATCACAGAATCTATCGAAGTACCAGGAAGAACAGACGAAAGTGTCCATGGTGTCGGTCTCCCGGCGACCGGGTCCCCCGCAGGAGGGGCAGTCGGTCTTATAGAAGGACTCTACATAATTAAGAGGTGACTCGCCCGATGGCCGGAATTCCACGTCTTCGGGCAGCACTACTGGCAGATCAGCCGCCGCCACTGGTACCAACCCGCATTTTTCACAGTAAACCATGGGTATGGGACAGCCCCAATAGCGCTGGCGGGATATGAGCCAGTCCCGCAGGCGGAAATTGACCGTAGCCACCCCAAAACCTTGCTCCTGCATGTGGGCGATGACTTGCTGCTTGCCCACCTCCACACTTAGCCCATCAAAGCCCCCCGAGTTGACCATCACCCCGTCATCCTCATAGGCTGCCAGCATGCTGTCGCCATCGGCGGGCGAAT
>JAQVXF010000268.1 GCA_028709355.1 Syntrophomonas sp. | reverse complement strand
ATTCATGGCCAGGAGAAGAGCGATGTGCCAGTTTTCGGATATCAGATAGTCAATTCCTATCCCCATGATCCTATGGCATTCACCCAGGGGCTGGTCTATGACCGGGATGATGTGATCTACGAAGGGACCGGGCTATACGGTAGGTCCAGCCTGAGGCAGGTGGACCTGAAGACGGGCCGAGTCATGCAGCAGATAAGCCTGCCGGAGGACCTGTTCGGAGAGGGGATCGCCCTGTGGGAAGAGAGCATAGTCCAGCTCACCTGGCAGTCCGGGCTGGGCCTGGTCTATGGCAAGGAGAATCTGACTGAGACAGGCAGGGTCGGATACCTGACGGAGGGCTGGGGGCTGACCTGCGACAACCACAGCCTGATCATGAGCGACGGCAGCAATATTCTGCATATCCTCGATCCCGAGACCTTCAGGGAGTCGGGCCGGATAAATGTCACCGCCTGGGGCAGGCCGCTCAATGGTCTCAATGAGCTGGAGTACATCAAAGGAGAGATCTATGCCAATATCTGGCCCACCAGCCGGATAGCCATAATCTCCCCTGAGACGGGCAAGGTCAGAGGGTTGATAGATCTGACCGGCATCCTGCCTGAGAGCCAGGGATTTGGGGAGCATGCTGATGTTCTCAACGGCATTGCCTATGATGCACAGTCAGGCCGAATTCTTGTAACCGGTAAGCTCTGGCCCAGATTATATGAAATTATTCTGGTTGGGCCAGAGATACAGCCCAAAAAACAGCTAAAAAAGATAGACTGAAACGAGAAATTAAAAAGAGAGCTTAAAAGAAAGAGATAGAGAAAATCGCTTCCGACTAATCCTCTCCCTCGTATTTGAAGGAGAGCCTGACCTTGGCCCTGTATTCGGCGATCTTTCCATTCTCCAGCCTGACATCCAGCTCCTTGACCTCGGCAATGCGAAGATCCCTCAGGCTCTTGGTGGCCCGGTCGACTACAGTTTTGACTGCATCTTCCCAGCCAATCTTGGAGGTCCCGACCAGCTCAACAATCTTGTATACATCTCCATCTGACATGTTTCTATCACACCCCATTAACTGAGATAAACATGGGCGTTGATCATTGATATAATTTCCTAAAGAGGGAATCAATCCCCCGGATTCAAAATATGATTCAATTATGCCGGAATGAATCCGTTATCTATGGCGATCTGCTGGCCCTCCGGGCTCAAAATATAATCTATGAAGGCCCCGGCCCCCGGCGAGGGCTGGCCCAGGGTGACAAAGTACAGCTTCCTGGCCAGAGGATAAGAGCCGTTCTTGATGTTCTCGATGGTTGGATCGATCCCGTCCAGAGATATCACCCTGGCATCTCCTCTCATCACAAAGCTGTATCCCATATATCCGATGGCATTATCGCTCCGCTGGGTGCTGAACTTGACCTCGGAGCTCTCCCCGCTGTCGTAGGCTACTCCAGGGGTCTCAGCCTCCCGGCTGCCCATGATGATCTCATTGAAGGTATCCCTGGTGCCCGAGCCCGGCCTGCGGCCTATGGCGAAGATCTCCATGTTCGGTCCCCCCAGCTCAGCCCAATTGACAATGCTTCCGGAGTAGATGCGCCTGACCTGCTCTCGGGTGAGCGCGGTTACGCCAAAATCATAGACTGCGGGGCTTATCACCAGACAGATGGCATCATAGCCTATCACCTGCTCGGCAAAACGAGTTCTCGGGCTCTCATACCTCTGCCGCTCCTGGGGCTTGAGATCCCTGGAGGTCATGGCAATATCGGCTCTCCCCTCGGCCAGATCCACAATGCCTACGCCGCTGCCGCCGGACTTGACATTCACCCTGTAGCTGTCCTGCATCAGATTGAATTCTTCGGCAGCCAGCTCCGCCAGGGGCATGACCGTGCTGGACCCCGATACCACCACTGTTGTCTCTCTCTGTAATCCATCTGCACCCGTCAGGGGAAAAACGAGCACCAACGCAATCAGAACGACAGACCATCTCATCAGGAGCGCATTTGACTATACTATTATGTAAGGCTGACTGCCCCGGGCGGCAGAAAGGCGAAAAAAGGTCTTATCACGCCGGCACAAATCCCTCATCTGCGGCAATCCTCTGGCCCTCCGGGCCCAGCACGAAGTCTATGAATGCCCGGGCGCCTGGAGAGGGCTCTCCATAGGTATAGAAATAAAGACGCCGATGCAACTCGTAAAGATCCAGTTTTATGTTCTCATATGTGGGCTTGATGCCGTTAAAGGAGATTCCGCTCACGCCCCCGCCCAGATAATTGAATCCCAGGTAGCCTATGGCCTTATCGCTTCCGGATATGGCCGTCTTGACCTCGGCTGCACCCATAGCCACGGTATCAACTCCCGGGGTCTCGGCATAATTGCTGCCCATGATCAACTCATTGAAATCATCACGGGTTCCTGAGCCCTCCTCCCGTGATACCACATATATGAGCAGGTCCGGCCCGCCCACTTCCTTCCAGTTGCTTATATTGCCGGAGTAGATCTTTCTTACCTGCCGGCTGCTCAGCCCCCTGACCCCCGCCTGGAAGATCTCATCGCTGACAGCAATGCTGATGCCATCCATTCCTACCGGGAATTCCTGAAAGGTGCCGTTGAATCTCTGCTGCTCCTCAGCGGTTATCCGGCGGGAGGCCATGGCGATGTCATTCTTGCGCTCGGCTATGCCCAGAATGCCTGCACCGGTTCCCCCGGCGGAGACGGTGACCACATAATCCTTTTGCATGAGATTGAACTCCTCTGCTGCGGCC
>JAQVXF010000267.1 GCA_028709355.1 Syntrophomonas sp. | reverse complement strand
AAGCTTATTATAGGAGTCCAGATGAGCTTCATCAACCACCTTAGGGTTTAAGATACTAATATGCAGCCTGTCCCTTTGCTTAACCCACTTGGGCTCATGGATCCTGCCTATTACTTTCCCTATTTCGCACCGTTTCATCCCCCATTCCCTCCTCCCTTGATCGATAAATTGATAATGCCTCCCTGCCTTCCATACCCCTAGCTTTCCAGAGGTGTTTCCGAATTGAAGATAATCGGTCTGTCCGATCCAGAAGTAGCGTCCAGTCTGCGCGCTGCGGGCATAGGCATGTCTGTGCCCGAAGCGCTCTCCATTGCCGAGGTGCTGGGACGTGATCCCACCCTCACCGAGCTGTTCTGCTATGATGCCATGTGGTCCGAGCACTGCTCCTACAAGAGCTCCCGCGCCAGCCTCAAGGAGTTCCTGCCCACCGACGCCCCCAATGTGGTCATGGGCCCGGTGGAGGACTCCGGAATCGTGGCCATAGACGACCAGTGGTGCGTGGTCATCTCCCACGAGAGCCACAACCACCCCAGCCAAATCCTGCCCAACGAGGGCGCCGCCACTGGCATCGGCGGCATCGTCCGCGATGTCAACTGCATGGGCGCCACTGTTGTGGCTACGGCCGATCCCCTCCGCTTCGGCGACCCCTACGGGCCCAAGGCCAATAAGGTGCGCTGGGTGGCTGAAGGCGTGGTGGACGGAATCTGGCAGTACGGCAATGCCCTGGGCGTCCCCAATATGGGCGGCGACATCGTCTTCAATGAGAGCTTCGACGACAACTGCCTGGTCAACGTCGTGTCGCTGGGCATAGTCCGGCGGGGCCAGATCATCCGCTCCCGCGCTCCGCCAGCCGCCGGGGAGGGTGGCTATGATGTGATTTTAGTGGGCAAGCCCACAGACTCCTCCGGTTTGGGGGGCGTCACCTTCGCCTCCGAGGCCCTCCGGGAGGAGGATGAGGAGACCAACCGCGGCGCTGTGCAGATTCCCGACCCCTTCCTCAAGAATGTTCTCTTCAAGGCCAACGCCGACCTCTTCGCCTTAGTCAGGGCAGAGGGAATTGAGATAGGCTTCAAGGATCTGGGCGGCGGCGGCTTCACCTGTGCCACCTCGGAGATGGGCTCTGCCGGTGGCTTCGGCATGGAGATCAACCTGGATGATATGCATAAAGCCGCAGACTTCCCTGCCGAGGTTTTGAGCATAGCCGAGACCCAGGAGCGCTTCCTGATCGTCTCCCCGCCGGAGCTGCGCGAGAGGATCCTCAAGATCTACAATGAGGACCGGGACCTGCCCAATGTCTATGAGGGCGCCAGGGCCAGCGTGGTGGGAAAGATCAACACCGGCGACAGATTCACTGTTACCTACAAGGGCGAGACCGTCTGCGATGTGCCCATCCAGCACCTCACCGGCGGCATCCGCTACCAGCGCCTGGAGATCCCCCGCGCCATCCGGCTCTCCGAGCCAGCGGTGGAAGAGCCCTCCGACTACAATGAGGTCTTGCTCAAGATTCTGAGGTCTCCCAACATCGCCTCCAGAGAGCACGTCTATCGCTACTATGATACCGAGGTCATGGGCAATGCCGTGATCAGGCCGGGCGAGGCCGACGCCGGCCTCATCGCACCCGTGCGCGGCGAGAAATTCGGTGTGGCTTTGGCAGTGGACAGCAATCCCTTCTACGGGCGCATCAGCCCCTTTTGGGGCGGGGCGACGGCTGTGGCCGAAGCCATGCGAAACGTGGCTGCCATAGGAGCCGTTCCTGCCACACTAACAGACTGCCTCAACTACGGCAATCCGGAGAAGCCGGAGGCCTTCTGGGAGTTTCGAGAAGGTGTGAAGGGCATTGCTGAGTCCTGCAAAAATCTTTACCTCAAGGACTACGCCAGCCAGCAGCAGCCGGTCCCCATAGTCTCCGGCAATGTCAGCTTTTACAACGAATCGCCCCAGGGCTCTGTCGATCCTTCGCCTGTGATCGCCTGCGTGGGAATAATGAAGGACTTCTCCAAGGCAGTCACCATGGACCTCAAGGCCGCCGGAGACAGCCTCTTCTTAATAGGCCCCAGATTCGATGAGCTGGGTGGCTCGGAGTATTATCGAACTATATTCAAAGAGACCGGAGCCAATGTCCCCATAGTGCGCTTCGAGATGGAGAGGAGCATGATCTATGCCGTGATCGATGCCATAGATGAGGGACTGCTGGCCGCGGCGCATGATATCTCCAACGGCGGCCTGGCAGCGAGCATCTGTGAGATGACTCTGGTCCGACCGGCCAGGTTCGGAGTGGACCTGAATTTAGATCAGGTGCAGGGCGGAGATGGCGACGGGGATGCCAGCCCGAGGACGGATAGACTCCTCTTCTCCGAGTCCTCCGGATTTGTCCTGGAGGCTAGAAAGGGCAAAGAGAGCCGGCTGGCCGAGCTTCTGGCAAGCTATAATCTAGAGCCGCTACAGATAGGAACTGTGACCGGCAAGAGAAGGATTGTGATGTCAAGAGCAGGCAAGACGGTAGTCGACCTGGACCTGGATCAGGCCAGAGATGCTTGGACCGTCGGTCTGGTGGAGGCGATGAGATGAAGATCGCTGTTCTGCAGTTCCCGGGCACGAACTGCGAGTTTGAGACCCTGGTGGCAGTGAAAACTGTGGGCATGGATGGAGAGATCTTTCGATGGAACCGCTCGCCTGGAGAATTATCCGGCTTTGACGGCTTTATCATACCCGGAGGATTCTCCTATCAGGTCCGGCTGCGGGCCGGGGCCATAGCC
>JAQVXF010000266.1 GCA_028709355.1 Syntrophomonas sp. | reverse complement strand
GCCGAGAGCCCCCCCAGCTTCACCTGGAGCCCTGGATTTTAATGCTGATTTAGAAAGTAATGGCCTGGCGGCCCTAAACGGAGATAAACACTAATGGTGCGACTAATGAAGGGCCTGCGCCCCTATTATCCGCACTTGGCGGGAGTCATCGCCGCTCTGTTGGCCCAAGCGCTGGCGGAGTTGGCATTGCCCACCCTGATGGCGGAGATCATCAACAATGGCATGATCAAGGCCGATTACGCCTATATCCTTAAATATGGCGGCTATATGCTGGTGGTAGCCCTGGCCAGTACGGTCTTCGGTATCAGCGCCAATTTCCTGTCCGCCCTGGCCGGAACCGGCTTCGGGCGTGACACCCGCAACCGGGTCTTCACCCATGTGGAGAGTTATTCACTGCATGAATTTGATCAGATCGGCACCGCTTCGCTGATCAACCGCACCACCAACGATATCACCCAGGTCCAGAGCCTGCTGGTGATGGGACTGCGTTTCATGGTCTACTCCCCTATCATGTGTATCGGCGGTATCGTCATGGCCTTGCGGCTGGACGCCGGCTTGACCTGGATACTGGTGGTGGTCTTGCCCCTGATGCTGGTCTTTATCGGGGCCATCGCCACCCGGGTGGTGCCTCTATTCAGAGCCCTCCAGGCCAAGCTGGACAAGGTCAACCTAGTCCTGCGCGAGAATCTGACCGGGATAAGGGTCATCCGCGCCTTCGACCGCCAACTGCACGAGACCCAGCGTTTTGACCAGGCCAATCTGGACCTGACCCAGACTGCTATCAGAGTGAATAAAATAATGGCAGTGATGTTCCCGCTGATGATGGTGCTGATGAACCTGACCTCGGTGGCCATAGTTTGGTACGGGGGCATCCGCATTAGCCAGGGTTTTATGAACCTGGGGGGAATGATGGCTTTCCTGCAATATGCCATCCAGATCATGTTTTCCATAATCATGGTCACCTGGTTGTTCATGATGATTCCCCGCGCCCAGGCTTCCGCGGTGCGGATCAACGAGGTGCTGGACCTGCGGGCCGACATATCCGACCCGCCTCAGCCGGCTAGGTCGGCCGACCCGCTGGCCACAGTTGAATTTCGGGATGTCAGCTTCTCCTACCCGGGCGCCGATGAGCCGGCCCTGCGGCAGATCAGTTTCCAGCTGCGCCCCGGTGAATTTACCGCCATAATCGGCGGGACTGGTTCCGGCAAGAGTACCCTGGTCAATCTGATCCCCCGTTTTTACGAAGTCGACAGCGGAGCAGTGCTGGTCGACGGTGTCGATGTGCGAGAGATGACCCA
Organism: Syntrophomonas sp.; assembly: GCA_028709355.1. Taxonomy (GTDB): domain Bacteria; phylum Bacillota; class Syntrophomonadia; order Syntrophomonadales; family Syntrophomonadaceae; genus PHAA01. The sequence goes on along the minus strand of JAQVXF010000266.1, from coordinate 1,459 downwards.
GCAGGATCTCCGCTCCAGGATCGGACTGGTGCCCCAGAACCCGGTCATCTTCAGCGGCACCATCGCTGACAACATCCGCTATGGCAAGACTGACGCCAGCGATGAGGAGGTCCGCCAGGCGGCCCAGGTCGCCCAGGCCCACGAGTTTATCGCCGCCCTGGAGGATGGCTATGATGCCCGGATAGCCCAGGGGGGAACCAATTTGTCGGGAGGACAGAAGCAGCGCCTGGCCATAGCTCGGGCCCTGGTGAGGCGTCCGGAGATATACATCCTTGACGATAGTTTCTCGGCCCTTGACTTTAAAACCGATGCCCGGCTGCGGGCGGCTCTCAAACAGGAGACCGCCAACTCCACCGTCATCATCGTGGCCCAGCGGGTCAGCACGGTGATGAATGCCGACCGCATTATCGTTCTCGATGATGGGGAGATCGCCGGCATCGGCACTCACCCGCAGCTGCTGGCCACCTCGGCGGTTTACCGGGAGATCGTACTCTCCCAGTTGTCAGAGGAGGAGATCGCATGAGTCAGCCGCAGGAGCGCCGCGATGGGCGTCCAGCCAGGCGTGGCGGGCACGGACCGGGGATGCAGCCGGTGGAGAAGGCCAAGGATTTCAAGGGCACCATCCGCCGCTTGGCCGAATACCTGCGGGCTGATCGGTTACGATTCCTAATCGTAGTAGGCCTGGCGGTGCTGAGCACCGTGTTTTCCATTGTGGGCCCCAAGATACTGGGCATGGCCACTACCAAGCTGGGGGAAGGGGTACTGGCCCGGTGGGAAGACCTCCGGCGGCTGGAGACCGCTATTCAAAACCAGGCTGCGGCGGATGTGGTCCAGAACCTGCGGCAACAGGCCGCCCTCGGTTTCGATTTCGAATACATAGCCCGGATACTGCTGCTGTTGATCGCCCTCTATGTGTTCAGTGCTGCCTGCACCTATGCCATGGCCTACATGATGGCCAGTGTAGCCCAGTTGACCGTCTACCGGATGCGCAATGACGTTAAGGCCAAGCTGGACCGGCTGCCGCTTAAATATTTCGACCAGCGCACCCATGGCGAGATCCTCAGCCGGATCACCAATGACATGGACAACATCGCCAATACCCTGCAGCAGAGCCTGACCCAGCTTATAACCTCTCTGGTGTCGGTCCTGGGCATGGTGATCATGATGCTCATCATCAGCCCCCTGATGACTCTCATCGCTCTGGTCTCCCTGCCCCTCAGCATATATATCACCACCCTCATCACCAAGCGCTCGCAGGGCTTTTTCCGGGCCCAGCAGAAGACTATCGGTGAGCTCAACGGTCATGTGGAGGAGATGTATGGCGGGCATAAGATAGTCAAGGCTTTCGGACATGAGCAGGAATCCATCGACCGCTTCCAGGTCATCAACCAGGAATTGTACCGGGTGGGATGGCGGGCTCAGTTCATATCCGGCATCATCTTCCCCCTGCTTAACCTGA
>JAQVXF010000265.1 GCA_028709355.1 Syntrophomonas sp. | reverse complement strand
GCCAGTTTTAAACCATTTCAGAGAAATGGATCTTGTGAATTATGGGTAGGGTCCTATGAAAGCGAGAGCAATTTGGCAATGGGCAGCGATGGGATTCATAGCCGTCCTGGCAGCGGAGGCGGCTGTAGCCTCAGCCGGGAGCCTGGAGATATCTGACCTCTTCTCCAGCATAGAATCAGCAGATATCACATTGCAGGGCGAGGGAGCCAATGCTACTCTGCAACTGGATCTGATCCATGAGGGAGAAAAGATGGCCAGCAGAAATCTGGCCGTGGACGGCCCGGGAACCTGGGCCATCCGCTGGCCGGACATAGAGTCAGAGAAAGGCAGCTACGATTGCTGCGCCGCCCTGGTGCAGAATAGCACTGCGATCTCCAAGAGGTGCTATGGTTTCTATTACGGCGGGGCGGAGCCCATAAGATTCGATGTGCGTGACTTTCGGGCCGACTCGCGGGGAATGCACCTGGCCATCAGCGCCAGCGACTCTGCTATAGTCGATATCTATTATATGCTGCTGCAGGGCGGCAAGGCCGTTTATGTGACTCGAGAGCAGGCAGTTGCCATAGCCGGAAGCTATGCCTCCCCTATTTCCAGGGACTATGCCTGGAAGCAGATTTTGCAAAAGGGACAGGACTATGAGGGCCGGGTGAAGATTGTGGAGCTGAAATATAACCAGACCAGGGCTTTCATGAATCAGTTTCAGGCTGAGGATGATGCATCCATCACCGAGACCTATCAGGATGAGACCGGAGCCAGCGCTACGGTACTGGGCAACTCCCGGGTCCCATTTGTAGGATATCTTCGCTTTGCCCTTTACCAAAACGGCTCCCTGCTCAATATAACCGAGAAGAAGACACCGGTTCTTCTGGCTGGAGACGATGATACGGTGGAGATCACCTGGAACGGCACTCTGGAGCCGGGCATCTATCAACTGCGCACGATACTATTGAGCCGGGACGGATCGGTTATGGACCTGGAAGAGAATGTGATCGAGGCCGAGCCCCTGCAGAAGATCAATGCCACAGAGACGGCAGAGAAGTCCGGACTGCCTGCTGGACTCGCCGCCCTGGCCATGATAGCCGCTTTACTTATGCGCAAGAGGAGATGAATATGATATGAAGGTGATATGCCTTTTTATGGCAATTATGCTGGCCATGCTGCTTCAGGCAGCCGGAGAGGACGGGCAAAACGCCACCATGAGCCCAAATGCTAACCTGACTGCCGATAAGAATATCTCAATAAATGAGAGCAGGGATGGCATGTCGGTCATAGCCCTGGGATCAGGAAACAGGAATGCAGGCAAGGTCCTTCGCGCCGGCTTCCAGGAGAAAAAAGCAGTCAACGACCTGGATGTATATGGAAACAGATCGGTCCATGTCATACCTCCCCAGGTTCCTGCTCAGTGGTCCTTCGATATCAGCCAGAGGGTAGGAAATGTGTCCAAGTTCGATTATTCAAATAGCTTTAAGCCTCTTTTCAGCATGAGCCCGTACTCCCGGACGAAGGCAGTCTATCAGGCCCCATCAAACCTATCCTCCCGCCCAGTCTACAGCATCTCCGGATATCCCCGGATCAAGATCGCCAGCGGAATACCCTGATGGGCTATGGCAGATAGATGCTAAAAAAAAACTAAGAATATTATTACTGATCTCTGGAGCCGGTGGCTGGAGGGCTTCAGAGATACTTTTGCAGCTTTGCCTCAAGCGCCGGCTTGGGATAGGCGCCCACAAGCTTGTCGATCAGCTTTCCTTCCTTGAATATCATCAGAGTGGGTATGGCCGATATCCGGTATTTATTGGCGGTCTGCATATTCTGGTCCACATTTAGCTTGCCGAAGACAGCCCGGCCCTTCATCTCCGCTGCCAGTTGCTCTATGATGGGGCCGATCATGCGGCAGGGTCCGCACCATTCCGCCCAGCAGTCAAGGATGAAGAGGGGATAGGAAGAGGCCATCGATTCGATGGTGTCATCAGTTACGATCACCGGCTTATCTGGAAGCTCTATGGAAGGCGCAGTTGGTTTGTTCATATCTTTCATCATCTTCTCCATCTTTTTTCTCTTTATCTCATCCAGCTCGTCCAATCTCAATCCTCCAAGCTCTCTTTAGCCCTGGTTATGATGGATCTGAAGTGGCCCAGGTCCACGGGCATGATCTGAAAGGGCAGGTTGGTGAAGTCGAAGAACTCCAGGAGATCCTTCTCCCGACTGGAGGCGTCTTTTAGGGTGTCCAGGTAGACCGAGCCTCTGAAGGAGCCCATGCCCATTCTGGCCTCCTCCACTCCCCAGTTCATGCAGCGGAAGATATCCTTCCAGGCATCCAGCCAGCCCGGGGAGAGGTAGAAGTAAAGCCCCTCTTTGGCCTTATCCTCCATGCCCTTCCTGGTTATGAGTGCATCCACGCAGTTCTGGCAGTTGATAAGTGCGGCATGATAGGGCTTTAAGATCTTATCCATACCGGGATGGCACTGCCCGTAGAGCACAATGATGCCCTCGGCTCCATCAGAGCGGCACTGCTCCAGCTTGGCGGCAAGGGCCGCCTGGAGACGATCGAAATCCACATGCAGGCCTGCGTCCAGGTAGTAGGCCTGGAATGCAAAGCCCAAATCGGGGCGCAGCAGCTCCAGCTCCTTTTCAAAGATGCCGCAAGCGACGATGGCATACATGTCTGGATCAATTCAAGGCAGCAATAGGATATATCTGTAATCCTTGGCTTTGCGATGCTCTCAATTCTTAAACTCCAAACATGCCCGTGTCAATCC